>CAZLLX010000001.1:0-24831 GCA_964560805.1 uncultured Candidatus Saccharibacteria bacterium
CTAAGTCTAGTAAAGGCATTTTATCTTGGCCACTAGCAAATATTTTTGTCACCCAAAATTTTGGTAAAACATCTGACTCGGGACGATTGTATGCCAGCGGTTCACATAACGGGACAGATTTTCGTGCCACGGTTGGTACCAAGGTTATGTCCGCCGGAAATGGAATTGTGGAAGGAACAGGGGATACCGATTCAGTTTGCCCCGGCGCCTCATACGGTAAGTGGGTTTTTATTCGCTATGACAACGGCTTGGCAAGTCTGTACGGACACCTTTCTCTAATTCTGGTTAAACCTGGTCAAAAGGTTCGTACCGGCGAAGTGGTAGCTTACTCTGGTAATACTGGTTATTCAACTGGACCACATTTACATATGAGCTTATACGCCGGACAAGGTGTTAAAATTACAACACTAAAAAGTACTGTATGTAAAGGAACGTATACAATGCCGATTGCCGATCCAAAAGCTTATCTTGATCCATTAGAATATCTTTAAAAAATAATTTAAAAGTTATATAATACATTTATATGAAAACTAATCATCAATCAGGTTTTATTAAAGCGATAATTGTAATTATTATTGCAATTGCGATTTTAAGTTACTTTGGAATCAATATGAAGGCTATTTGGGAGTTTATCTTAAAGATCTGGCACAATCTACTTGAAACACCATTCAAATACCTTTGGGATTTTTGGGTTCAAAATATTTGGACGCCATTTATAAGTAGTGTGAATAGTTTAAAACAATAAAATTTATGTTCTGGGACTTCATTAAAGTTTTTTCAGTCTTTGACGGGGTACTAATAGCGATTCTTTTATTGTTATTGCTTTGGCCCTTGTTTTTCTAAATTAGCCTAGGGTATGCGTCGTAAAAGATATATTGTACGACACGCCTAAATAAAGCAAGCCAATATCCCCTCAGATAATCAGATTGTAAAAACCCCGAATTAAATTTTGGGGTTTTTACAATCTGATTATCTTATTTATTCCAACACTTACGTGAGGCGTTCCAGGGTTTGGTTCCCTCTTTATCATACAGGTACTTACCATAGGCCAAGTTACCGTCAACGGTTTCAAGATCATAACCAAGTTCGGTGGCCTTCTCTTTATGGAAGAATTCATTGATTTGCATCAAGCCCACATCCTCTGGCACAATCTCACCACGTAAAACCGATCCTTTACTGTTAAATTGGTTGTATCGTGATTCACACTTAGCAATTTTGGCTAAGATTGGAGTCTCTTTAAAGTAATCTTGAACATATTGTTCAAGAGTTACTGGGTTCTCTACTTTAGTTTCGGTATTATCGCTTGAAGCTACATCTTGAGCCAGAGCGGTATTAGCCGGACCGTATAGAGACGAGACCAATAAGACTACAGCTGAAGTTAATTCAATCATATATTTAAAAATCAAGCTTACGCCTGATTTCCTATATACTATCATTTCCAGCTATTTTTGTCAAGGTAATGACACACATTTTGACCCCCGTCAAACTAACAAAAATGGCTTAAAATAAGGGTATTTTCCTTGACAAAGGGGGTGTGGATATTGCCTTATTTTTGAGGCAAACAGCCATCTGCTGGCAAATACCCAGACTGTTTGGCTAATTGAACTGATTTAAACCAAATTTTATTTGAATCTTTGATCAATTGAACCCGTCCACAGCTTGGATAGTAATAAAATTTACCAGTTTTTGAAGCTACAACGGTTTGAAAATCCGAATTTTCGTAATTATTTGCTTTGATTATCTGATCTGTCTCAAGTTTCTCAAAGACAATCAGACTTCCCTGCTTGTTCTCTTGAATTATCAGCTGAACAATAAAAAACAGCAACGATAATACTAAAGTGCTCGTTAATAACCAAAAACCGTCCTGCCCCTTGATTTTTGTCTTCATTTCAGTTATATTACTATAGCAGAAAAAACTTTATCCAAATCACTTATTAGGTGGATAAATCTTATAATTATTAAACAACAATGGCACATAAAAAAGCCGCGGGTACAACTAAAAACGGTCGAGATTCGAATCCTCGATATTTGGGCGTGAAAATCGCTGATGGTGATGTGGCACAAATTGGTTCAATCATAGTTCGACAACAGGCTTACAATATTATGCCTGGCCGAAACGTTAAAATGGGTAAAGATTATACTTTGTTTGCCGCTAAACCTGGTAAAGTAAAGTTTGGCTCAAAACGAAAAGTATCTTTTGATTCAACAATTCAGAAAAAAGGTATTGTGCACGTTATCTAAATAACTCCAAAATAAAAAACCCATCATCACGATGGGTTTTTTATTTTGGAATCACGCATCAAGGAGTATCTCTGAGAAACTCCTTTTACTCTGCCTTAATTACTAACTTGAACACCGCCTCCTTTGTACCAACCTTGACCGTAATTGGATGTTCACCAACTTCTTTGATCGGTTTTTCGTAAACCACATTGTCTGGATTCAAAACGATATTTTTTTGAGCTTCAACTGCTTTGATGACTTCTTCTTTATGAATTCCGGCAAACAAATGACCTTTATCATTCACTTTACCTTTGATTTCAATTTGTAAACCCTTTACCCCATTCAAAGCTTTCATTAATTCGGCTTCATTCTTTTGTATTTCGGCCAAGTCAGCATTTTTCTTACTTTCAATCATTTTTACATTTCCAGGTGTTGCAGGAATCGCATCTTTCTTAGGAATTAGCATATTCAAAGCAAAACCATCGGCCACATCTTTTATATCATATTTTCGCCCGATCTTTTTTACATCTTTAAGTAAAATTACTTTCATATTTGTTTTAAATTAAGCTAATAATAATCAAAATATAACTTGTTTTAGATAAAACCACAAGACTTCCATTTTTAGATAATCTTGAGATAATTTATGTAACCACAAGATGGAGATATGCATGAAGAAGTGGCTTGTTCTTTTGTGTATAGTTTCAACAACTGCCACGGCCTACGATTCCCGCCTAAGCTTAAACGACTTGTGCGAGGACAGATTTCTTGAGAGACCTTGCTCAAGTAAGGCCTGGTACGGTGACGATTATGATGGCATGGGTGCGAAAATTGGCCGGCGAACGTATTTCTACGTTCCCCTGGCTGGCGATTATCACGGCCTGGTCATTCTGCGTCGCTTCTAACACCCGGGTTTGAAGTGCTTCCCTGGGTGTTTTGCTTTATTTCAATATATCAATGGCTTTTAACATTTGAAGGTCGTTTTTATTCTTGAAATCAAGTTCAGTCATTTTAATTTCATAATCAGGAGTGATGCCAGTATCAGAAATTGATTTTCCGGTTGGAGTTAACCAGCGCGCCACTGTTACTTTCAAAGCCGTATTATCAGTCACATCAATTAATTGTTGCACCGAACCTTTACCAAAAGATTTTGTACCCACCAATTTTGCTTTACCATTTTCTTGCAAAGCCCCCGCTAAAATTTCCGAAGCCGAAGCTGAACCATCGTCAATTAAAATAGCCAAACGCAAATTATCAGTAAATATATCATAGCCTTTACTACGATAAACTTTCTCTGGTTGACCACTTTTTTCACCAAAATCTTCTCTAACGATTACCTTGCCAAGTGGTAAAAACCAACTAGCTAAATCAACAGCGGTATCCAGATAACCGCCGGGGTTACCACGCAAATCGATTACCAATCGATATTTTTTTGACTTAATAAATTCCTTTAAAGCTTCTTTGAATTGTTGCTTTGATTCACCATAAAAATTATACAGACTGATTACAAAAACATCTCCTTTAATTTCAGTTTTAAGCGAAGGTAAATTTATAACGTCTCTAGTTACTGATATTTCAACCGGTTTACTTTCGCCAACTCTGGCAAAAGCCAATTTCACCACGGTTCCTTTTGGTCCACGAATCAGCTTAACCGCCTCATCCACACTTAAATCCAAAGCTGATTTACCATCAATCATAATCAGTTTATCGCCGGATTTTATGCCTGCTTTCTCGGCCGGTGAACCCTTGATTGGCGCGACAACCGACAATACTTTATCTTTAATCGCAATTTCCATTCCAATACCCTCAAAATTACCACTTAAACCATCTTCAAAATCTTTTTTTTCCGATGGTGGCATAAAAACTGTATATGGATCACCCAATGAATCAGTTAGACCTTGAATTGCACCGTAAATTCTGTCTTCTGAACTTACTGTAGTCGTGCCATGAGTCGCCACATATTTTTCAGATAATAAGTCCCAAACTTTCCAAAAAGCGGTCATATCAACATCGGGTGTGGTTGAGGCATTATTGATATTAATAACTCCAGAGTCTTGGACAATAATAGTGGCTGGTTTTGATCCAAACGAATTACCTAGCGACAAGCCTAAAATAAAAACTAAAGCAACAATTAAAATCGCCCGATATTTTTTTACCCAATTATTCATAAGCATTATTATCGCATACAAAAAAAGATTATGCTATAATTTATTAATGTTAAAAAAGCAACACTATCAAGCTATCACTTGGGTGGATTTAGAAAAACCAACCAAAGATGAAGCCCGCTCCATAATGGAGGAATTTAATTTAAGCCCCGAGGTGGCCCAAGACATTTTATTACCAACCTTCAAGGATAAAATTGTTACCGCCAAGGATTATATTTATTTAGTTTTACACTTCCCTGCTTTTAAACATACTCACACACGCAGTCACCGTCAAGAAATTGATTTTGTGATTGGTAAAAAATTTATTATTACCAATCGCTATGAAAGCATTGATGCGATGGAAAAATACTCTAAGATCTTTGAAGTGAATTCAATTTTGGAAAAAAGAAATAACGAAGTTGGTTCTGGTGAAATATTTTTGGATATGATTAAAACTGTTTATTCTTCACTGTCAGACGAGCTTGATGCAATTAATTATCTTTTACACGAAGTGGAGAAAAATATTTTTGCTGGAAAAGAGCGCGAAATGGTCTTTGAATTATCACGGGTTGGCCGAGAAATCATTAATTTCAATCATATGATTACTCCACATGGTGCGATTCTAGAGACACTTAAACTTGAAGCTGAAAAAATATTGGGCAATAATTTCATTGTTGAACTTGATCAAGTAATAAACGAATACTATAAAATTTCCAAATTGCTTGAAAACATAACCCAGGTTCTACACGAACTTCGCGAAACAAACAACTCTCTTCTTTCTACCAAGCAAAACGAGATAATGAAGACTTTGACTATTTTTACCTTCCTCGCCCTTCCTTTCTCAATTATTACTGGCTTGTTTCAGATGAATACAAAAATTACACCAATCGTTGGCAGTGATTATGGCTGGTTTTATATTGTGGGTACCGAATTATTAGCCCTGATTGTCGTTTATCTGATTGCTCGCAAGAAAAAGTGGTTCTAATTTATGCAATTATACAATACCTTAACGAAGCAAAAAGAAGAGTTTAAGCCAATTAAGGATGGTGAGGTTTTGTTTTATCAATGTGGACCAACCGTATATTGGACTCAGCATATTGGAAATTTGCGTGCGATGGTTCAAGCAGATTTTATTCGAAAATCACTAATTTTTAGTGGTTATAAAGTAAAATTTGTTCGAAACTATACCGATGTCGGTCACTTAACTGGTGATAATTTAGGTGACGCTGATTCTGGTGAAGATCGCATGGAAAAAGGCGCTAAAAGAGAGGGTTTAACACCAGCAGAAATTGCCAATAAATACATCAATTTGTTTGAATCTGATTGTGCTGAATTAAATATTTTGAAGCCAAATTTTACACCCAAAGCAACCGAATTTGTGCCCGACATGATCGAAATGGTTAAAATTTTACTTGAAAAAGATTTTGCTTATTCAACGCCACTTGCAATTTATTTTGATATCACCAAGGCCAAAGATTATACCAGATTATCTGGCCAAAATTTAAAGGAAAACAAAGAAGGCGCAGGTAAGGGTGATGTTGAAGATAAAGAAAAAAAGAATCCCGAAGATTTTGCCCTTTGGTTTTTCAGGGCAGGAACTCATAAAAACGCTTTGCAGTATTGGCCCTCCCCTTTTACTTCTCCACTGGTTGAAAATGGTAATGGTTTTCCTGGTTGGCATATTGAATGTTCGGCGATGGCCAAAAAATTGCTTGGAGAAACTATTGATATTCACATGGGTGGTGTGGAACACATTTCAATTCATCACACCAATGAAATTGCTCAAAGTGAATCGGCCAACGATAAAGATTTTGCTCATTACTGGCTTCATAATGAATGGCTCTTGGTTAATAATGGCAAAATGAGTAAATCAGAAGGAACTGGTTATGCTTTGTCAGAAATAAAGGAAAAAGGTTTTAATCCTTTGGCTTTACGTTATTTTTTCCTTCAGGCTCATTATCGCTCAAAACAAAATTTTACCTGGGAAGCCATGCAATCTGCACAGAACGGTTATGATGGTTTAATAAAAAAAGTTCGAAATTTAGGAGATAAAATCGGCAAAGTAAATGATGAATTCAAAGCTGATTTTTTATCAAAAATAGGTTCTGATTTTAATGCCCCTCAAGCTCTAGCTTTTGTCTTTAATGTTCTAAAAGCTGATATTTCAGCCGAAGATAAGTTAGCCACAATCAAAGATTTTGATCGAGTACTTGTTCTTAATCTGTAAAAATTATTTTACCTCGCCATCTATAAAAGTTAGTGCTTTTCCGGCTTTGTTACCACGTCCGGTTCGGCCAATACGGTGAACATAATCTTCATAAGTAGCTGGCACGTCATAGTTTATCACGTGCGAAACATTTGGAATATCCAAACCACGCGCCGCCACATCGGTCGCTACTAAAATTGAAATTTCATTATCTTTGAAACCTTTAATTGCTCGCTGGCGTCGATTATGCGGTTTATCACCATGAATTGAATCAGCTTTGAAACCACGTTCAATCAATTTTTGTGATAATTTTTCCACGCCATGTTTGGTTTTACCAAAGATAATCACTTTACTAAAGTTTTTGTCAATTAATAGATCATGAAGCACATCAATTTTGTTTTTTCCTGCTAATCGCACAATATCTTGATCCACATTTTTTGAAGTATCACCGGTTCGGACAGACACGACCACTGGATTATTCAAAAATTGTTTAATCAAACCCTCAACTTCCTTGGTCATAGTTGCTGAGAAAAATAAGGTGTGGCGCTTGGCAGGCATTTTCGCCATCACAAATTTCATGTCACCAATGAAGCCCATATCAAGCATTCGATCAGCTTCATCAAGCACAATGGTATTAAAAGTACTTAAATCTATACAACGACGATTAATTAGATCCTTAACTCGGCCTGGAGTTCCAATTATAAAGCTATTGGTTCGGCGCAATTCCGCAATCTGACCATAAATTGAGACGCCCCCGACGCAACAAGTAGAGTAAATATTTAAACCGGTCACAAAACTGCGCAATTCTTGATTGATTTGAATGGCTAGTTCACGAGTCGGAACCAAAATTAAAACTTTTTCATGCCAGTTCAATATCACTTTTTCAATTAATGGAATCAAAAAGGCGCCAGTTTTACCAGTACCAGTGTTGGCAATACCCACCACATCTTTACCCGCCAAAATGTGTGGAATGGTTTTGTCTTGAATCAAACTTGGAGTGACATAACCCTTAGTAAGGATATTTTGCTTTAGTCTTTGATCAATAATAAAATCGGCAAATTTATGATCAGGAATATAGGGTGCTTGCTCAGCCACCGGTTCAGCTTTGTTTATGAACTTTGAAAAATGAATGTTGGTGCCAGAAAAAGCGCGCTTACCACCACCGCGATGCGCACCGCCAAATCTAGAATGTCCGCCAAATTTTTGTCGGACACCTTGAGGTTGAGGTGAATGTTTAAAACTGCCAGCCTTTGGCCTAAAGCCATTTCTAGCCGGTCGCCTTGAGTTGTTTGTATTCATATTATTAGTTTTAATAATATCACAAACTAACCTATTTTGTCAAGAATAACTATTTCTCCAAATTAAATTCTTGATCAATCCGAATTTGTTTAACAAATTCAGGCACGTGAGAAACCAAGATCATCGCCCCTTCGTACTGATCCAAGGCCTTGGCGATAATTGGCAAATGACGGAAATTGATATGGTTGGTCGGCTCGTCAAGGATTAACAAACCTGGTCGCTCTAAAACTAATCGGCAAAACGCCACCAAACCCTTTTGCCCTTCAGACAAATTACCAATTTTATTATAAATCATATCACCAGTGATCAAGAAACCTCCAGCCACAGTGCGCATTTCTTGCTCAATCTTTTTTTCCATCACCGACATTAATGAATCGTAAACCGTATCTTCAAAATTCAAAGTTGAGAAATCTTGGCGATAGTAACCGATTTTAATACCAGGTTGAACTTTGGCACCATCAGACTTCCCAGTCGCTAAAGATTCAAGCAAAGTGCTCTTCCCTATTCCGTTTGGACCAGAAATTAACAAGTGTTGTTTTTTATGCAAGGAAATTTCCGCTTTTCTTTTTGATGGTTTATGATTTTTAAAAATCGTAAAGCTTGAAATATTAATTATTTCGCCGATTAAATCTTTTTGAACTGGAATAGTAAAATCACGAATTGTTTTATCTTCTCGGCGCACGTCAACGATTTCCTCTTCCATTTCCTCGGCAGCTTCACGCATCCGCTTTGCTACCAAACGCATTTGTCCACCTTTATTCGAAAAGAAATTGGCTTTATCTTTTTTCTCCTGAATATTTTTAGCCAATTGAGCATTCTTCATATTTTCTTTTTCAATTCGCGCGGTGATTTGCTTAACCACATCAAAATAGTCTCCCACATATTGCTCTACCTTTTTGGTATATACATCCAAATATAAAACCCCATGAGTAAAGGCATTCAAAAAGTCCGCATCGTGTGAAATAACTATCACGGTCTTTTTATAATCGATCAAAAATTGAGTTAAATGAGCGATGCCGGCTTTATCCAAATTATTGGTCGGCTCATCAAGCAAAAGTAAATCAGGATCTTGAATCAAAGCTGAAGCCAAAAGAAGTCTTGCTTGCTGACCACCAGAAAAACTTTTTACCACTCGATCAAGTGGTGCTTTAAGGTTTACTACTTCCAAAACGGCTTCGATTTTCGGTTCAATCGCATAATCTTTTTTAGAAAAACACTTTTCAAAAAATTCTTTAACCGTTAAATGTAAATCTGCCCGAGGAATTACCTGCTTGGCGGTGGCAATAGAAAGTTTATAGGCAATATCAATATCGCCAGATTCTGGCTTCAAAGCGCCTGTAATTAGCCCAAAAATCGTGCTTTTACCCGCACCGTTTTGCCCCATCAGGGTTATTTTAGCCCCTCGACGCACAGTAAAATCCGCCTCAGTCAATATCTGACGGTGAATTCCGTATTCAAACGAAACCTGATCAAATCTAACGATTACTTCATCATTGGCCATACAAGATATACACAATACACGAATTTTTCTTTCTCCACAACTTAATCACAGTTTGTGCCTCAAAATCAATTGTAAAAGATAAAATGACCGTGATACAATGCAAAGACAAATGAGCCAAAATATTAAAAAAATTGTAACCAGAATTCCGCCAAATAGCATTGATTCCGAACGAGCCTTGCTTGGTTCAATCATGCTTCGCCCTGAAGCCATCCATGAAATAATGGATGTGTTAAAGCCTGAAGCCTTTTATTCTGAAAAACACCGCATTATTTTTGAATCAATGATGGAGCTTCACACCAAAAGTGAACCAATTGATTTACTAACACTAACTTCTCGCTTAGAAGAAAAGAAACAGTTGGAACAAATTGGTGGTTCAAATTATTTAACCGAATTAGTTAGCCTGGTTCCCTCATCAGCAAATGCCGAGCACTATGCTCAAATTGTTCAGAAAAAGTTTGTCATGCGAAAATTAATTGAGGCCTCTGAACATATTTCACTTTTGGGTTACGAAGAAGCCGAAGATTTAAATGTTCTACTTGATCAAGCCGAAAAAAGAATTTATGAGGTAACTCAAAACACCACCTCAAATAAATTTGACGATATTAAAAGTGTTTTACCTGAAGCTTTAGAGCGTTGGGAAAGTTTACAAAAATCTGATCATGAATTACGCGGAGTGCCGACCGGCTTTAAAGATTTAGATAATTATTTATGCGGTTTACAAAAATCTGACCTTATTATTTTAGCCGCTCGCCCATCAATGGGTAAAACCTCTTTGGCTTTGGATATTGCCCGTCAAGCCGCGGTTCATCACAATATTCCGGTGGCTATTTTCTCTTTGGAAATGTCCACTCAACAGTTAGTGGATCGTATGGTTTCAGCGCAATCACGCGTTGATGCCTGGAAATTGCGAACTGGTAAAGGTTGGGCCAGCGAAGAATTTGATCGAATTCGTGAAGCCTTAGAGCCAATTTCTAAAGCCCCTATTTTTATCGATTCAAAATCTGATAACAATATTTTAAAAATGCGTGGGGTGGTTCGTCGACTAAAAAATGACAAAGGCTTGGGCCTGGTGGTGGTTGATTACTTGCAGTTAATGACCCCTGTTCATTCACGTGGTAATGATAATGTGGTTCAACAAATTACCGAAATTTCTCGATCACTTAAACAACTAGCCAAGGAGTTTGATATCCCCGTTTTAGCTTTGTCACAGCTTTCCCGTGCCGTGGAATCACGTGGTGGACGCCCTAAATTATCAGACCTTCGAGATTCAGGAGCGATTGAACAGGACGCCGATGTGGTAATGTTTATTCACCGCGAAAACAACGAAGATGGTGGTGGCCGAAAAGAACAAACTGAAATTCTGATTGAAAAACACCGAAATGGTCCGACCGGAAAAGTCGATCTAATGTTTGATCCTAAAAAATCTACCTTCCTTAGTGTTGATAAAAACGCCGAGTTTAAAGATTTTGATTAATTACTGTTATGGACAGCATTCATAAACTAACAAAGATATTTAGCGAATTCCCAGGTATTGGCCCACGTCAGGCCAAACGTTTTGTGTATTTTTTACTATCTCGAAATGAAGCTTACTTAAATGAACTTATCGACTTAGTAAAAGAAATTAAAAAAAATATTAAGTTGTGTCAAGAATGTTTCCGTTATTTTCCAAAGGATACACATAATTCAACCTTATGTGATGTTTGCCGAAATCCTAATCGTTCAAATAATGTTTTGATGGTTGTGTCTCGTGATGTAGATTTTGAAAATATTGAAAAAAGCCATTCTTTTGATGGAAAATATTTTGTTTTGGGCGGTACAGTACCTATTCTTGATAAAAGCCCAGAAACAAAAATTCGTCTAAGAGATTTTTTAACTAAAATTGAAAATAAAAGCCAGAAAGGATTAAAAGAAATAATTTTAGGCCTTAACGCTAATCCTGACGGTGAATACACAGGCCAATTTATCACGGAAGCCCTCGCCTCTCTTATCAACAAACACGATTTAAAAATTTCTCGCCTCGGCCGTGGCCTTTCAACTGGTACCGAATTAGAATATTCCGATTCAGATACTATCAAGAGTGCGTTGGAGAACAGAAAATAAAAAACACTCCTTCCTAAGACTAATCAGACTCGTATTGAACTTTTTCTTTAAGATATTCAAGCATGGCACCATACACATTATTCCAAGCTGTATAAAATACTACAATTTTTTCGCGTTCTTCATCGGTATAGTCTCGGTTTTTAATCACCCTCATGAGTTCGTACATCTTCTCTCCTAGATCTTCGTTAGAGAGAATAGGTATTAACTCCTCGATATTTGGGATATTTTTTGATTTAATATAATTATCCATCTCGGCAATATTCCAAGCCGGGTCACGTGCCAACAGAGTAATAAAAAGAGGTACAATCTCAACATATTTTTCAACAGCTGAAAACCAGTTGTGTTCAAACTCAGAAAAAGATATTTGATTATAACCATCAATTTTGGTCATTATAAGGCCACAACTTATTGAACCTAAAAATCTTTCAGCATGTTTAAGAAATAAGACTGTAGGACTTTGCTTGGAGAAACTTTCCTGCAAACCCTGATCAAAACTTAGACCTCTCGACCCAATTCCCGATCCAATTGTAGTAAACAAAGGACTACCATGACCGTACGGAGAAAATCCCTCTTTCGCAAATTCTTCTAGCCTAATTTTATTATCACCCTTTTTTGCTGAAATATAATCAAAAACATCCAGAATACCAACCATATGGGATAATGACCAATTTAAAGTTTGAACAGTCTTATGAGTTCTTGGAATAAGAGGGTGTACAGAATTTGAATAAGTTTTATTATCATCAACAAAAACCAAATTTGCCAATTCATCCTGAGCCATAAGAGCTCGCTTGTCTTCCGGCTTTTTTCTAGGGTCTTTCCATTTTCGAATCCGTTCAATTCTTTCAGGTGACCAGATATTATGTCTAGCACAATAAGCTAATTCTTGATCAGAAAAAACCGGCCTCATATTAAATACCTCGGGATTATAAACCTCACTATTATTTGGTACTCTTTCTTCTTCTGGAAATTCCATACTGAGTAGATTATAGTATAATGTTTGGCGTGAAGCAAATCATTTGGACAGACAAGGTATATCTTTGTCTTGGGATTAATGCCGTTATGGATGATACTATTTTATAATTGCCTTAATAAACGCATCAAACAATGGATGTGGACGAAGTGGTCGAACCAAGAATTCTGGATGAAATTGGGTACCAAGGAAGAATGGATGTTTTGATTTTGGTAATTCGGCGATCTCCATTAAATGACCGTCTGGTGAAGTACCGGAAAAGACTAAGCCAGCATTTTCCAAGGCTTCAATGTATGCCGGATTCACCTCATAGCGGTGGCGATGTCTTTCTATAACTTCCGAGCTCTTATAGGCCTCAGAAGCCACGGTTTTTGGCTTTAAAATGGCTTTATAGTCCCCTAACCGCATACTTGCGCCATATTTACCTTCCGCAAGTAATTTCTTTTGCTCGGGCATTATATCGATTACCACGTCATTAGCCTTTGGATCAATTTCCGCCGTATTAGCATCTTTCAAACCAAGCACGTTTCGAGCATACTCAATCACCAAAAGTTGCATACCGTAACACAGACCAAAATAAGGAATTTTATTTTCACGAGCAAATTTTATTGTAGAAATAAGTCCTTCAATACCCGATGAACCAAAACCGCCTGGTACTAAAATACCGTCATAATCTTTTAGTGATGAGAGCTTTATTTTTTTATTTTCAATATCTTTAGAATTTAACCAAGTTAATTTTGGTTTAACTCCGGACCAATAAGCAGAATATTTAATTGCTTCAATGACCGACAGATAAGCATCAGACAAAACAAAGTCTCCGGTATCAAAATATTTTCCTACCACAGCAATTTTAACTTCCTTTTTTGTGGATTTAGATTTCTGAACAAATTTAGACCAATCTTCAATATGAGTTTCAACTGACTTCTCGCGCAAATGCAAAGTTTTCAAAATTAAATTACCGATATTGTCTTGCTCAAAATTTAACGGTACATCATAAACACTGCTAATGTCTGGAGCAGAAATTACATGACTTGGTCTGATTGAACAAGAGAAAGCAATTTTTTCTTTTCTCTTTTCATCAATTGGTACTTTTGATCGAGCAATAATCATATCTGGTTGAACACCATAAGAATTAAGCTGTCGCACAGCGTTTTGTGTTGGTCTGGTTTTCATTTCGCCAAGCGATCCCGGCACAGGTAAATACGACACCATTACAAACATCACATCATCAGGATGTTTAACCTTCAAAATTCTGGCGGCCTCGATAAACATCACGTTTTGATAATCACCAATAGTCCCACCAATTTCAATCAGTGAAATATCTGAGTCATGTGTTTTAGCTGAACGTTCCCAACGACTCATAATTTCTTCAGTAATGTATGGTAAAGGATCAACACATTTTCCTTTATAACCCAAATTACGTTCTTTCTGAATAATATGATAATAAATTGTACCCGAGGTCATATAATCATCATTCGACAAATCAAGATTCATAAAACGTTCGTAATTTCCCATATCTTGATCGGTTTCCAGACCAGAGTTAAGCACAAAAACCTCACCATGCTCGGTTGGATTCATAGTGCCAGCATCCACATTTAAATAAGGATCAACTTTAATTGGATTTACTGTAAAACCTTTACTTTTTAAAATTAAACCAATAGATGATGCAGCAATTCCCTTACCCACTCCAGACATGACCCCGCCAACTACAAAAATATATTTATGAGATCGTTTGCGCATTTTTTATTTGATTAAATTTAAATTATTTTAGCATTAATCTAAAACTACATAAAGACAAAACCACCTTTTCAGGGTGGCTTTATCGTGTTTTATTTTATTGAATCAATTTTTACCTTAAAGAAAGGTTGTCGATGGCCGTTTTTCTTAAAGTATCGGCTTTTTTGTTTATAGTGAATGACAATAACTTTTTGGGCTCGGCCAATTTCTTCGATAGTACCTTTTACTTCAGCACCTTTAATATTTGGAGTACCAATAGTAGTATCTTTGCCATTATCAACAAGCAAAACCTTGTCAAAAACAACTTTATCACCTTCTTTATACTCGCCAATTAGTTTCTCAATTTTAACCGATTCACCAACTGCGACTTTATATTGCTTTCCGCCTGTTTTTATAACTGCAAATTCCATGGGGTATATACTACACCAAAAGCTCAAAAAATGCAATACTATTCATCGTTTTCTGGTCTCGAAACCTCCAGAAGTTCAATATTTGAGTCTACACCAGTGATTCTGACAACGTCTTTATCAATCTTCTTAAACTCTTTATTTGAAGCATTGAAATGATTCACCGTCGTAGAAAGAGCATTACCGAGCTTGGTTTGATACTCCTCATAGCTTTTAAGATGCTTTTGTAGGCCTTCCACATTTTTGCGAATTTCCTTGGCCGATTCTTCAATTTGCATCGCTTTCAAACCCTGAAGAACGGTTTGCAAATAAGCTAAGAATGAGGTTGGCGAAACGATTATTACTTTGTATTTATTGGCTGCGCGCTGAATCAAATTATCGGTTTCTTCTGTTAAAGCTCCAATTTTATTCACCAATAAATCATAGTAAATGGCTTCATGAGGTATAAACATAAAAGCAAAATCCATAGTTCCCTCTTTTGGCCGAATATATTTTGATGTTTCTTGAATTCGCAGTTTCAAATCATTTACAAAAGCCTTTTCCAGCTTTTCTTTCTCGGCTGGATTAGTTTCAGCAATCAATTTATTATAATTTTCTAGTGAAAACTTGGAATCAACTGGAATAATCTTTTCTTTCACAAAAACCGCCGCGTCTACAATTTCACCATTTGCAAAAGCATATTGCATCTTATATTGTGTTGGCGCCAAAACATTTTGCAGTAGAGTTTCGAGATAATATTCACCCAAAATTCCCCGGTGTTTTGGATTTTTCAAAATATCTTGCAAAGATTGTAATTGATCAGCAAAAGATACCACTTGGCGATTGGTTTCATCAAGCTTGGTTAGACCTTGAGTCACATCACGGATTAATTTTGAAGACTCACTGAATTGGGCCCGCATCGAATCGTTCACATTCTTGGTTGTTTCACTAATCTTACTATCAACCGTTCGATTCAGTTCGTTAATTTGTTGAAGAATTAGGTTTAAGCCGATTTCCTCTTTTTTATTTTCTTCTGGTTCACGTTTACGAAGGAAATAAACCACCAAAATCATATTAGCAATCAAAGCCAAGAAAATAACAACTAATATTACAATAAGTCCGGTACTCATATCACGATTATATCAAATCAGTTAATTTTATGATAGGATTTAACTAATTAATCATAATTAAATAAAAATATGTCAGTTCAACAAACAATTCGAGATGGTGTAAAGCAAGCCATGATTGCCAAGGATACAGTTCGATTAACCGTGCTTCGTGGTTTAATTAGTGCTTTTATGACCGAAGCGATGGATAAAAACAAAGATCAAGAAGCTTTAACCGATGAAGAAGTTTTGGCAGTAATCAAGCGCGCCGTTAAACAACGTAAAGATTCAATTGACCAATTCACCAAAGGTAATCGAATGGATTTAGTGGCTAATGAAGCCGCCGAGCTTAAAATACTAGAAACTTTCCTACCCCAGATGATGAGCAAAGATGATATTAAAAAAGTAGCGGAAGCGAAAAAAGTTGAACTTGGTATTACCGATAAAAACGGCTTAGGTAAATTCGTCGGTGTTTTAATGAAAGAATTAAAGGGTCAGGCGGACGGAAATGACGTAAAGGAAGTGGTAGAAAGTTTGTTTTAGTAAACCACTTCACAAATAAAATTATGGGTGTATAATTCAAATAGGTCTGTTCACCCACAGGAGAAACTGTCATGACGGCGTTACTTGCAAAACTCACAAGAGAACAAGATGATGCTGTTGCAGAAGCAGCGCGTCTTCACGAGTGTGGTTTGAGTGTACATTCTGCGGCAGTAGAGGCACACAAGAAGTGCAAGAACTGCGGTTTGACAATCGACGAGATTGTCGAGCACCTTCAAGAGTCACTCAAGGCAAATGCCTGAACCTCACTTTCTGGCGCCGGTTGACGAATGTCACCGGCGCAAAGTCTTTTATAAATATTCAAATTGCCAAGCAGGAAATTTCCTGCTATTATTTTTTAGTCATTTTAAGTTTATGGCCCTATCGTCTAACGGTTAGGACGGAGCCTTCTCAAGGCTTAAATCGGGGTTCGATTCCCCGTAGGGTCACCAATATTATTAAAAAAATATAACTTTTCATGCAAGATTTAGAAATCATTATTCTGGCGGGTGGTAAGGGTAAACGAATGGGTGGAGACAAACCAAAAGTTCTGACAGAAATTAAGGGTCGGCCAATGATTTCATATGTACTTGGCGAAGTTAATAAATTTCAAAGTAATTCCCCGATTGTCGTTCTTGGTTATAAAGCGGAGGATGTTAAAAAAAATATTACTAATGAATCAAGAACAGCCATTCAAACCGAACAATTAGGTACTGGGCACGCTGTCTCCTGTGCCCTGCCATTCTTAAATAAGGTATCAAAATATGTAATGGTTTTGTATGGCGATCATCCATTAGTTGATGCCGAAACAATTTCCAAAATATATAATATTCATAAACAACAAAATAAATCTCCAATTACCCTGGCCACCATAAAAGTCAGTGATTTCCTTGATTGGCGCGCACCGTTTTACGATTTTGGTCGTATTATCAGAGGATCAAATGGAGAAATAGAATCTATTGTTGAAAAAAAGGATTCTAATGATGATCAACTTAAAATTACCGAGCTTAATCCTTCTTACTTTTGCTTTAACAAAGACTGGCTAATTGCCAATATCAGCAAAATTCAAAATAATAATTCCCAAAAAGAATTTTATCTAACTGACTTAGTTGGCCTAGCCCAAAGTCAGGGCTATCACCTTAATTCATGCGAAATTGATACCCACAAGGCCCTGGGAGTTAACACACCAGAACAGTTGGCTCTGGTAACACAATTTATTAGATAACAAAAAAGCCTAGAACATCTAGGCTTTTTTGTTTAAATTTTACTAATTACAAAGCGTCAATTGCTTCATTTGCCAAATCTTCTGCCTCATTGGCATAATCTTCGGCGTCTGAATATTCTTCATCATCATAAGCTGCTTCCGCGTCATCTAATTTATCATTAGCATCACTTAGATAATCCTCAGCATCACCAACATCGTCTCCATTATCATCAGCGTCCGCAATTTCATTTTTAGCGTCTTTAATGGCACTTTTAGCATCACTGATTGCCTTTGAGGCCTTTGATTTTGCAGAACTTGAAGAACTAGAGCTTGAGCTTGAGGATTTTGTTCCGATTGAACTAATGGCTTTTTTAACCAAGCTTGATGCTTCATCAGCAGACTCTTCTGCTGATTCATAATCCTCATCATCTAGATAATTTCTAGCCTCATCAAGCTTATCTTTGGCTTGATCAAGTAAATCTTCAGATTTACCGACACTTTTACCATCTCGATCAGCTTCGTTAATTTTTGATTTCGCCGAAATAATATCACCTGCCACATCATCAATTAAATTATCAATTTCATCCTCCTGGGTTTCACCACCAGCATCTTCATATCCATCTTTAGCGCTCTTGTATGAATCATCTGCCAAATCAAATGCTTCTTTATAATCTTTATCCAAATATGAAACTACGGCATCAAACAAATCACGTTTTGCATCATCCAGGCTATCTAAAGCTGATTCCTTATTTTGATTTGAATCATCAATTTGATCGTCAGCATCATTAATCATTTTAACTGCTTCTTTGATTCGGGTCTCAGCCTTTTTAGCATCAGCCGATGAGCTGGTTGTACCACCCTGATTTTTTAACTGAGCTTTTAAATCAAGTAATTGATTAGTTAAACTCACAATCAAAGCACTAGACGAGGTTGAATTTGAGGCACTAACTGAACCAGCTGATGTTGAACCTTTGATTAGAGATAGAAACTTGGCTCTTGAAGCTGGGCCAAAGAAACCGGATGCAGGTAAGCCATGATCTTTTTGCCACTTGGCAACCGCCTCTTGAGTTAGGGTTTTGTATTGATTAGTTTCATGGCCAGGTGAACCAACACCATCCTTTGAAATAGTATATCCATTATTGTTTAGATATTTTTGTAGACAACGAACATCCTCACCGGTTATACCATCATCAAGGTCGCGGGTAAAATTACAGCCTGAATCGGCTGACACATTAAGCGCAATCAAACTTAAAACAAAAATTAATGAGAGATTAAATATTTTTTTCATATTATTAAATTATTAACTATTAATCAAAAATACTGACAAGGTATTTATCAATTTCTCTTTGATCAAGATCGGCAAAATTCTTGCCCAATCATGAAGCATAGTGGCTAGTTCAACCCCAACAAATCTCCAATGCCATGGTTCATATTGATAATAGGCGTTATTTTTAGGATATGATAAAACAAAACCATACTTATAAGCGTTGGCCTGTAACCACTTAAATTCTTCGGTATTCTCAAAAGCAATTGTTAAAGTCGGTGATTTCATAGCCACCAAGTCAACGGTAGTTCCAAGTTGATGTTCTGAATAGCCTTGATCGGCGGAAAATTGATTTGATCCACTGCCATAGGTTGTTAAATAATTTGCCTTAAGACTTGTTTGATCCTTAAATGAACGATAAGCTGAGGAAATTTTAAGATCAATGCCGTCCTTAGAATTTGCTCTGTCAATCATTTTTTTCAAAAACGATAGGGCCATTGAATGAAATTGATATGTTCGTTTCGGATCAAGAACATATTTTTCCGGAATATTAGACAATCTCATTGGCACATAATTTTCACTCAAGAAATATACTCGTGAATACTTTTGCAGCAACTCCTTATCTGTTTGTGATAATTTTTCAAGTGTACCAACAGAATCATTTATATCGTTAATTGCGTCTTCAAAAGACTCAGCCCGGTTTTGCTGTTCAATCAAACGTTGTGTTAGTTCCCTGGTGGTTGTTGCCTGACCACTTTCAATAATTTCAAGTCGCGCGGTAATATTCTTATCATTAATAGCAACTGTATTTTTTAGATTATTAATAACTGTAAACTGCCAAACAAAAGCAACAAAAATTACAACTATTACTAAAAACACAATACCGTCAGAAACAAGAAGCCATTTAGTACCAGACATTGATTGTTTAATTTTATTCCAGTCCATATATTTATTTAGTTAAAGGATGTTGCCAGAAAAAATCTAACATTGTTTTTGTAGCAGAGATATTTTGGGTTGTTGTACCTAAAATATAATTAAGAATCAGACCATTAACCTTGCTACCAGGCCAGGTATGTCCACCATCAGTAATTGTACAAAGCTCGATTGGATTTTTACCGCCAGCATACTCAACACAATTAACATCACCTTGCAAATAAATACCTTTAGCGGAACTAGTGATCTTGTTATTTGTTTTGAAAAAATTAATGGTATCTAAAACAGAAATATATGGACCACCAACAACGAAAGATTTTGGTAAACTTTTATCAGAATAACCACCTAAATATGGTACAAATTTATCAGCTGTACCGTGGAAATGAATAATAGGGATTGCTCTGGTTGGATGACAATCGCTTTTATTTAAGACTAGTACCGAGGCAACGGGTGCGATAGCAGCAAAGGTATCAGTCATTTCACAAGCCAGACGATAAGACACCATGCCGCCCATTGAAATACCTGTTGAATATATGCGATTAGTATCAATTTTATATTGTGATGAAATATTTTTTATCATTTCTTTAACAAATAATACATCATCAACTTTTTTCTGATATGCCAATCCTCCACCAGCTGGGCCACCATTCCAGGTCGCTTGAATTTCCTTTTCCGTACTTTTAACCGAAGGGGTACCAAGTGGATATACAACAATGAAATTTCTAGTTTCAGCTTCTACATCCATATTTGACATCTCTTCTATGTTTTTATTGTTACTGCCGCCCCCATGAAAGACAAAAATAAGCGGTACAGCTATAGAACTATTATATGATTTTGGCACATACAAATTATAAGTTCTTGTTTGACCATTAACAACAACATTGAACGTTTTGCTGATATTGGTAGCAATTGAATTTGAACTATTTTTATTTGTAATCAATTTACCAGCTACTGTTGCTGTTTGATTAATGAGATCTTCATCACTGGTACTATTTTCGCCTAAATAGTCAAAATTTTGACTATTATGAACAAAATAATAACCGACAACTACAAGTAATAATATAATAAACAAAATAGCAATCTTTTTTTTCATGTTTACATTATACCAAATGCCAATAAATATTAAAACACCACCTCAAAGTTTGGGTGGTGTTTTAATATTTATTATTCTACTTATTTAGTTTTGCCTTCAAAGCAATTTTTAAGGCCTCAACTTTATTTTTAAAATCAGTCTGAGCTTTTTCAAATGCTTGCTTTCTGGTTTCAACTAAAGCTTTAACATTTTCATCTGACTTGCCTAGGCCCTTAACAGAATTTTTAAAGGTTTCTTGGGCTGATTTTACACTTGCCTGAAAAGTTTCTTTGACTGTAGTGTTATCAACACCAGCTTGGCAGTCGACCTTGGCCTTATTTACAGCTGACTCAATAGCGGCTTTTCTAACGGCAATTGCTTCTGAAATTTTTGTCTGTCTATCACTAACTAATGAATCAATACCCTTTCGATAAGCATCACGCGCAGCATCAACAGCGCTCTGTCTTTCGGTAACTGCCGCCTTTACGCCAGCTTGAAATTCAGTAATTGCTGCTTTTGCCTCAGTTGAAGTAGCTTTGTTTAATAAGTTATCAATTTTAATTTGCTCTTTATTTAAAGCTTCAGTTCTCTTGGCTGACACTTGATTATCTTTTTCCG
Organism: uncultured Candidatus Saccharibacteria bacterium; assembly: GCA_964560805.1. GTDB lineage: Bacteria > Patescibacteriota > Minisyncoccia > Phycocordibacterales > GWA1-40-21 > CAIJXO01. The sequence continues at coordinate 21,298 of CAZLLX010000001.1, forward strand.
CTCGTCTTGTACTCATTTCTGATTCTCGCTTATCAAGTCTACCCTTAATTTCTGCTTCTTTATTGGCTAATTTCAAGGCAGAATCACCAAGTTTCTTATCAAGATTTTCACAAAACTTGGCACCTTTATTTTCCTTTGGTAATTTTGCACCATCTGTAGCCGCAAACATGAATTGTGGCACGATCAAGGTTGCAAGAACGAAAGCACTTATAATTTGTTTATTGTATTTCATAATTTGAATTAATTAAATCAACTGATAAATCTTCATCACTATAAACCGGCTCATCAAAGATACTGTCAATTTGATCAAGCTCGGTCAACAATGAATCAACATCAACTTCTTCGCCGGCTACTTCAACTTTTGTCTCGGTAACCAGGACTGGCTTGATTGGCTTTGGCTTCATGTCATCATTTATCATAAAGACAAAGGCGACAATTAGAGCCGAAACCAATACCCCACCAGACAATATTTTTACTTTTTTCGACATATATTCTATTAAACTATTAAATTTACCCGTCTGCTTATTATAACGAACAACTTGATCATTTGTGACATTGATTTTAGTCTGATCAAGAATTGAATTCAAAAGAGCTGGTTCTGGTTTAACCGAGTTAACGATTTCTGCTATTTGATTTTCATTAAAACTTTTCATTTATTCTTTAAAATTTATTATCTGCCTTAAATTTTTTATTCCTCGAGATTGTAGTTGCCTAACCGCTTCTTCGCTTTTTCCCATTATCTTGGATATTTCTAAGTTACTTTTATCATCAAGGTATTTCAGGATTAAAGCATCTGCCTCATTTTCCGATAACTGATTCAAGGCCTGCTTCAATTCGCTTATCTGATCTTTTTGCTCGGCAATCGTTTTGGGTGTTTCGTTTTCAACTAGTAAATTTTCAGCAGCCTCGTCAGCTATTGTCGGTATTTTCTTTCTGCGATAATTATCAATTAACAGATTTCTGGCAATTGTATAAAAATATGTTAGTGGATTTCTGTCTGTTATTTTATATGTATCCAGTGAATTAAAGATTTTTATGAACACATCTTGGGTTAAATCATTAGCCAAATCTGCATCGCTGGTTCTAAAATAAAAATAGCGATATATTGGCGTCAAATACACTTCGTAAATCTGACCGAAGGCTTCTTTGTCCCCGTTTTGTGCTTTTACTATCAAATCCTTTATTTCCACTTCTATCATAAATAACGAAATTATTGATTCTTTGTGACATTTTATCACAAAAACAGCAAATCTCTGTCTAAATCATCGGAATCAGTACCACCTGGGTTATTTTTAAGTGCTTTTTGACTTGAAGCCAAATACACCGCCTTGCTGCCAAATTTTTCTTCTAACTTATCAATTTGCTCGTGGATTATATCAAACTTATTAGATTTGGAGGCCGATATAAATAAACCATCTTGAATTAAATGTTTTTTAGTTAAATTATGAAGAACAATGCCGGTTGTTCGATATAATTTATTTTTTTGAAAGATATTTGGCAAATGCTTTTGAATTAATGAAAATATTATTTCTGGACTGTTAGTAAAAGAGCTTAGATTAATTGTTAAGTTTTGATAATCAAAATTTTTAGTTTTTAGAAAAAATGTAAAGCGATTAGTTTTTAAATCAAAGTGTCTAGCTTTTAAACAAGCTTCTTCGGTATGTTTTGATAATTGTGACAATAAAAAATCCCTGTCTGAATTGGCTGGATAAAATGATCGAGTTTTTTGAATTGAAGAAAAATCTTCTTTAGGTTTTTGGTTGACCATTAATAAACTTTCTCCCTTTAATTCACGCCATAGGATTTCAGCGGGTTTATGAAGATTAGTTTTGATCCAAGTTAAGTCCTTATTTATAAAATCAAACGCCAAAATCAATCCCATTTTGTTTAGTTTTTCTGCACTTTTGGGGCCAATACCCCAGATTTTACCTAATGGTGTTTTACTTAAATAGAAATCAACTTTCTCTTTTTCAATTACCGTTAAGCCGTTTGGTTTTTGCCATTTCGAAGCCACTTTAGCTAAAACCTTGGTAGGGGCCAGTCCGATTGATACTGAGAGTTTTAATTCATTACTGATTTCATCTTTTATTTTTTGTGCAATTTCCAAATAGCTTAGTTTTAAAATTCTATCGTAACCAGTTAAATCAGCGAAACATTCATCAATGCTGTACTCTTCAACGATGTCTGCATAACGACGAACAATATCAAACATTAATTCAGAATATTTTACGTAACTTTTATAATCACCTGGTAAAATTATAATTTTGGGCCAAGTTTTTTTAACCTTACTGGTTGGCATACCGCGAACCACACCAAGAGCTTTGGCTTCATAAGATAAGGCTGTAACTATTCCTCGTTCTTGTCCGGTCACAACCGGTAAACCTTTTAATTTTGGATTTTTGGCCACTTCAACACCAACAAAAAATGCATCGCCATCAATATGTAAAATGCATTTTTTGTTGGTGATTTTCTCCATCACCTTATTATAAGTGAACAATCGTTCACTGTCTAATTATTTTCGAGCAAGTTTACCAAGATTAATTAAAACCCATAGGGCTGACAAGCCAACCAAGGTATAAACGATTCGAGCTATAACTGACATGTCGCCAAAGATAGCGGCCACCAAGTCAAAGCTCAAAAGACCAACTAGGGCCCAATTCAAGCCACCAACGATGACAAGAACTAGAGCAACCCAATCAATAACCTTTAATTTATTCATTTAAATAATCAAATTACTTTATTAAGGCTCGACTAGACCTTCAGATATTATACCATTTAAAATAGCCGCTATCCAGTTGGATTACGCGGCCACTATGCACAACCCGAAATATCGAGGGCTTTCAATTTCCCGAGAATACCTTCCGCACCGAGATAATTGCATAGAATTTGGGGGTGGAACGGAAACCGCAGCAGAAACATATTCTGATCTGGGTCATCCGTGTCGGGCACGTAGGCACCAGCCAGTAAGGCGGCCCTGACTATCGCTTCGGTGGTGAGTTCGCGCTCGATTACGCAAATCACCAAGCAAACAACTGGTCCGAGATTCTTTGGACCAGGTTCAATACCAAAGTCGGTCATAAACTTTCCTTTCTGGTGGCCTCGCCACCGGTTTGTGCTGTTTCTATCTTATCTTTTCAAAAATATTGAGAAAAGTCAAAAATTACTTTAAAACTTCAGTTAGTAATTCAGGAAATTCTCTGCGGCCCATACCTTTTAATGTAAAATGGCCCATATTATCAAACAACTTAACTTTGGCTTGTGGTAAGTTTTTTGAAATTAAATTCACACTATCTTGTATTTCGTCAAAATCGTCCTTTGAATTAAAAATTACTATTTCGCCTACCTTGCCACCTAAATCAAATTCAAAATTAAAAAAGTCTCCGATTTCTTTTTTAGGATCAAGCCAAGGGGCGACCAAAATCAATTTATTGATCTTGATATTGTTTTTGGACAAAAATCTAAGCCAAAAACCGGCACCACAACTGTGACCAATTAAAATTGACTCTTCATTTATTTTAAATTGAGAAATAGTTT
>CAZLLX010000001.1:24931-25997 GCA_964560805.1 uncultured Candidatus Saccharibacteria bacterium
CAACTGTGACCAATTAAAATTGACTCTTCATTTATTTTAAATTGAGAAATAGTTTCAGCCCAGTCCTTATATACGGGTGCATATGGTTTGGGCATTGTAGGAATCTGCGTCAAAATATCCCTGATCATTAGCTGCTGGTGAAGCCACGGCAACCAATGACACATTATCTGTGAATCATTATCACCACTATAAAAACTTTCTTTATCAGGCATACCATGCAAAATTATGACGCTTTTCATAGTGTAAAAATATATTACTTTATCAATCTTACTGTCCCATTATTCGCGTCAACTTCCATCACATCCCCGTCTTTAAAAATTCGAGTGGCGATTCCAGTATTAATAACGCACGGCACTTTTAATTCTCGAGACAAAATCGCCGCATGAGAAGTTAATCCCCCCTCGTCCGTAACAATTGCACCAGCTTTATGCATTAAGGTTACTAATGATGGGTTAGTACTGGCAGCAACCAAAATATCGCCCTGATTGAATATTATGTTGCTTACATTGTTCAATTATTTTATTTTCGGCGGCTGGAATTACAATTTTTTCTAATATTTTTGGATAAAAAGAAATTGAACGTAACCTGTTTACCTTTTCAAGAATTTCTTTGTCATCTGTTCGACCGTTGCCTATGTAATAAGGTAAAATTGAGTAAATAACCAAAAGATTCAAAAATTTTATACTTTCTTCGAATGAAAAGGTAAGTTCACCAGCTAGAAATTTTTTAGCTTTTTCATTTAAAGCTTCCGCATCAGCAAGTATTTTTAAAGAATTCTCGCGGTCAAGAGCTACATCACTAGCCAACTTCATATATTGATCAATCTCAGAAGGTTTTTTATAACTACGGGCGTTATTTGCTGGATACTCTAAATATAACCCGCACGAAAGCTTCATTCCAACTAATTCCTTCATTAGATCAGAACGATACCATTCGTGCCAAATTGAAGCTTCAAATAAATTAAATGGTCTGGTCAAATAATATTTCCAATCATTTTTATTAATAATAATACTCATTTTACTAATTAATTATATTCTTAATTGCATTTAATGCCTCTGGTAAAGTA
>CAZLLX010000002.1:0-2376 GCA_964560805.1 uncultured Candidatus Saccharibacteria bacterium
GTAAGGATTTAGCCGTTGCACTCCTGATATTACTATCAGGATTCATCCCTCACTTGCGCTTGGGATGTTCTTTGCTTTCGCTTAGAACGTCACTGTTCGCACCTCATAGATTACTCTAGACGGGCGTTACCCGCTACCCTTCTCCCCACTTCGCAAAGCTTGGTGGGGCGGTGTTCGGACTTTCCTCCCCGCAAAGCTTTCGCGATGTGGGGTAACTAATCAATACGGAGACAACTATTTATACCACAGAATATGAATTTAGACAACCTCACAGGTACCACCAACACAAGCCAATTCCTTTTTCACATCAGTTTCATCACGTTTTTCATAAGTGATAATTTTGGAATAATCAATATACTCAAAGACTTTGATCATTTCATTATAGCGCTTCTCATCAATCTTTTCGTAAGGGGCCAACTTGTAAACATGATCTTCACGAGGCAAGAATGATAGACCGCCGATCATATCCCAATTTTTATACAACCATTGAGCCACTTCGATCCATTCATTTTCACCAACCGAGATGGTGACTGAAGGATTGTGTTCGGTAAAATTTTGTTTAACCACCTTCCAATATTCCAATTGCTCGATTGCTGTTTGATCATCTCGGAAAACTGAACCGGCCGGTGATTTAACTGGGAATTCAAACACAAAAGTATTGGCGTTTTCTAAAGTCTGACCAACTTCTGGGAAATATGGTACACCCTGATCCTTAAGCATCTTGTACAAAGCGTCAGTATTAGCAATTCGTACACGACGAATATAATAAGGCGCATAACGTGGGTGCATACCTGATGAGAAGTCAAAAGTTTGAGAAGAGTTTCCATCTGGCTTCACACAAGTAATCGCAGTCGATTCTTCAACACCGAAACGTTTTGCAAAAACTTTATTAACTTTGATACATTCATCGCGTAATTTAGCTAAAACTTTTGGTGTTCGAACCACATCACAATCCCACTGACCAGCCAAACCAACTCCAAGCAATCGCTCTCGTTCACAATTTTGCTTCCATTCTTTTGATAGATATTGGAAATTAGTTAAGGTTGATTGATAAGTACCAATAATTGTCGCGATTCTAATTTTTCGTAACAAATCGACTTCTTTATCCCCCGCTCGAGCAATCACATTGGTCAAATTACAAAATTGTTTTGATTGCAAAATAATTTCACCACAAGGATTTGTCCCCGCCATACCAGTAATAGATTGACCATCAAAAATTCCATCTTCTTTCCATACTTTCAATCGGCGCTCTGGCAAGGTTTTAGTAAGACCACCACGATTAAAGATTCCGCGCTCACCAGATTTTGACTTCATCAAAGCTACCCACTCATCAAGAAAATCTTCTTCGGTTGGTTTATGGTTATAAACCGCCGAGTTATTAGCCAAAGATCGTTGCATTTCGGTTAGATAGAATTGACCTTTTTTGGCATCACGGATTTTGTCATCCTCAAGATCAGACAAAGAGATCATCGCACTTCGGCGGACACCACCAGAGACAACGATTTCACCAATCTTACACAAAATATCGTGAGCATCAATGTTTTCCAAACGACGACCCTGTTGCTTTAACATTTTTTCCCGAGTAAAAGCCAAAAGTTGTCTTAATGGTTCTGGGCCAGACGCTTTTCCGCCCATAATTTTTAATCGGGCACCCGCTGGTCGAACCAAAGAATAATCAAAATCAATATCATTACCATCAGCCCAAGTTTTCATACCCAAGGCCAAGGCATCACACCAACCTTCCTTACTATCATCCACCACGTGGGTTGGCATTTTCTTACCCGTCTGACGTTTAATCTGTGGTAATGATTGAATGTTCTGACTTTCAACTGACCAACCCACGCCGGTACCACACATTGAAATGTACATAACTTCGGCAAAATCTTGCCATGCTGACGGAGCTATGTATGAACAGTTATAAGCACAAACATTTGTTTTACGCGCAGCGGCGCCAGCAAATTGCAACAAACGCATTGATGGCATTGCTTCTTGCTTCAAAATCGCTTCACGAACTTCTTTGTATTCAGATTCCTTTAATTTTTTACCAAGATTTTCTTTCATGAAACCCATATAACGATCAACGGTTTCAATCCAAGTTTCTCGACGTTGTTCGTTTTCGATCCAACGCGCATAAGTACGGTAATAAACGAATTCACCAAGTGGGTTACGGAAATATTTCTTACTTTCCTGGGTAAGTTTTTTTAATTTAGGTGGCACAGCAACACCTTTTTCACGAAGCTTAGCTCGTTCTTGACGATAAATAATATATTCTTTAGATGTCTTAACGTATTCAGCCAAAATTAATTCTTTTTCGACTGAATCTTGAATTCCTTCAATGGTTGGAACAAAATTTGGATATTTTTTAGAGATTCGAAC
>CAZLLX010000002.1:2476-21686 GCA_964560805.1 uncultured Candidatus Saccharibacteria bacterium
CTTGAATTCCTTCAATGGTTGGAACAAAATTTGGATATTTTTTAGAGATTCGAACCAAATCAGCAAAGACCTTGGTGGCTACCAGCTCGGCCTCTTCCAAAGAACCTTCACCCACCACCAGCATTGCTTTATGAATCGCACCAACAATCTTGCTCAGATCAAACGGAACAATCGAACCATCTCTTTTTTGCACGCTTTTCACAAGCATTGCTTCCTTTTTTCCACCCACTGTGTTTTTTACCATAATTTTTATAAATCTTTTAATAAATGTTCACTAATTTTACCGCAATAAGTTTTATAAAAAAAGTGCAAAACAAGTTTTTTCACTAGTGAAAATCACAAACGAGCGATTGTAAAGCTCGACAACATAAAACGGTTATTTTAAAAGATTAAATTAGAAAATATTTTCTAAAAAATTACCGATTCAAGAAAATAACTCGGTCGCCAACGTGCAAATTAAGTAAATCGGACTCACCACCATTAATTTCTAGTACATATTTTGATTTTTTCTTGCCATCAAATGTTTTTGGGAAAGAATCTGGCGATAAATTTTTCTCGATCGCCACCACCTGCCAATTTTCATCAAGAAAAATAATATCAAGATAAATCAACATGTCTTTCATCCAAAACGGATGATAATCAATTGAATCAAAAACAAATAATAAGCCAGTTCTCTTGTCTAAAAATGACCGATTCGATAAACCGCTTACTCTTTCCGAATCAGTTTTAGCAATTTCGACTTGAATTTTGTTACGATTCACGACAATTTCTCCCTTTTTGGCCATAATTTGCTCTGAAGTAGTGGCAAATAAACTTTTGTTCGATTCAGAACACAAATCACAAACAAAAAGCTTTTGGAAAAAAGGATAACGACTCCAGTAATCGTAATAGGAATGAGGATTAGAGCCGCGCCAGTAAATCATACTGAATAAAAATGCGGCCAATAGAAGAATAATAACAGTAATTATTTTTTTAAACATTATTTTTTAAATATTTTTGTCTTTCTGCTTCTGAAAATTTTTCAATCGCATAACGCAACATGGTTCGAGGCATTTTTTTATAAAACTTTTTCAAAAATCTTACTTCTACCCCTAAATCTCTCTTACCTACTTCCCGTAACATCCAACCACAAGCCTTGTGAATTAAATCGTGCTCATCATTTAACAAAATCTCGCAGATTTTTAGAGTTTCTGTAAAATTATTTCGCCTGATAAAACCAAGAGTAGAAATAATTGCGATTCGCCTTTCCCACAGATTTTCTGACTTGGCTAAATTATACAATACATCCTTTTCTTTATCAAATAAATAATCACCTAGAATAAAATAAGCCGAACAATCAACCAAATCCCAATTATTAATGTATTTAGTATTTTTAAGATAAAAATCTACTAACTTACTTTTTTCAATTTCAGCCATCACCCCCTTTCCGTCATCCCCGTGATTTATTTTTTCATACTTCTCCACCAAAATCATCGAAGCCACCAATCTAAATTCATGAATTTTGCTTTTCAAAAGTTTTTGCACCTCACCTAATTTCAGATCTTTGTATTTTTCAGCTATCTTTCTTTGATCTGGCACAGTAACACCCAAAAAAATATCACCTTCGCCATATTCCCCTTTCCCCGTCTTAAAAAAACCAGATAAAATTTTGGCTTTTTTAGAATTCTTTAGTTTATCGAGGTCTTTAATAAGACTATCAGTCATTAACACATTATAGTGTAGATTTGGTTTGAATTAAAGGTTAAACTGGTGTATCTTTTATTGGTAGTTATAAGACGGAGGGTTCGCATAGTGGTCTAGTGCGCTACCCTGGAAAGGTAGTATGTCCGAAAGGGCATCGAGAGTTCGAATCTCTCACCCTCCGCCAAGACTAAACTTCAAATTTGATGTAATATAAGAATAACAATGTCGAAATCTGATAAGAATAAAATATGGGCAAAAGAAAAAGCATCGGTAGATAAAATTACTGACCGCCTGGGTTTGAAAATTGATGATGGTATAAAAGATTGTGTCATCGCCTTGCGTTTACTTGGACTTAATACCACAGCATCACATGAGGGAAAAATTGATAGATATCCCATACCTTATATCGATTTAGCCTCGCCCAACATCGGCAAATTTATGGAGAAAAGAGACGAAATAATTTGTCGACTTCAGACTCCGGAGGAAAAAGAGACCGAGAAAGAAATTGATCATTTATATCATAAATTAAATGAGTTAGATTCTAATGACGAGTTTCAAGTAGAAAAAATTAAAAAGAGTATTAAAGAACTCACATCAAAGTATAAAGATTTTAAATTCCCAGCCAGTGCCGAGATCGAGGAGATCGATAAAAAGATTATTTCTGAAAATTTTGAAACTGAGAAAAAAATTGAATTACTATTAGAAGAATTTTATAAGAATAGAGTGTCTCCAAAAGAAGCTCGGTTGCAGATAAATGTTAGTTATTTAGGAGAAATAAGATTGAAGAGTTCTGGTGCGGAAATACAAGAAAATGAAACTGATGGAGAGACCAAATTAAATAGGCTTAAACTATTTCAAAACGAGATGGCAGATTTTACTAACTTTTTAAAAAATAAATTTATCTCTTTGCCGTAAAAATCACTGTTGGCACGCCGTCAGCCAGATTGGTTTTGTGATTGTAATCATGAAGTGAATTCATAAAATCGGAATAGGTATAGGTGTAATTAGCGCCGCTATATTGATCACCTGGATCATGCACAACAAAACTTTTATTTAAATCATCATAACCAACCACCACTACGGTGTGATAAGAAGAGCCAGTTGGCAAAAACGGAATATTTGGATTCTTTAAATCGAAACCTCGATGGAGTGATATAATCGGCCGGCCAGCTTTGATTTCGTTTTTAATATCTTCGATTGTAGGATTAATGACAATTTCGGCCTTGAATTCAGTATTTTCATCAATCATCTTTTTAATTCTTACTGAATCTGAATTAGCATCCGAACCATACAGTTTCTTTTGAACAGTAAACAAGTTTGAAAGATATGTTTTGGCAGTACTGGTACTGACAGAAATATTACCCTTATAGTATTCGTCCACCATCATAATGGACGCCTCTTCACAAGCGTTCACCCAAGAACCTTTCCAAATATTTTCTGGAGCTTCGCTAACAAAAGGCACATCAAGGACTGAAATTATTTTTTCAGGCGGTGAAGGCGGCAAAACAACCTTTGGTTTTGTTATAACCGTTTTTACCTCAAAGCAATCATCACAGTAAGCCAGAAAACCAGCACCAGCAATAATCAAGATTATCAATAAAAAAGCAATTTTGAATCTTATATCCATTTATAGATTTTAATCTTATCAAACACGGAAATCGATTTCAAACGGATACATACCCATTCCACATGATCCTCTAAACAAACCAATCTCTGGGCTACCAATATCAATATCGGTATTTCCAGTTTGCGGTAAAAATTTACTTACATTCAGACTTGGAATCCGTACCGAAGCTGAACAATCAAAAGTTCCATTCGTCTTGAATCGTATAACTGTCGGTATACCGGCCTTGGCGACACTTTTTCTTGGTTGATATCCGCCTTTAGTCTGTAATTCAATTATCTGCTTACCTTCTACGATCGAAACATTATTATTTGAATTTACAGTCGAAGAGTCTGGATTTCCTGACCCTTTTGGAACAAGCCAGGCAGTAACACCCACCAATGCAAGCGCAATTATTATAGATATTATTATTCCTTTCATAGTCTTATTATACTAGAAATTAAAGATTGGTGGAATCAAACCGATAATCACCAAACTATTAATTAAATTTAATAAAGCAAACATTATAACGACCAAACCAGCTGATTTAAAGAAAATTCCAGAAGTTGAGGCATTCTTAATACCAAACGCGCTAAAGCTAATCAAAGCCAAGACAGGCAAAGTACCGAGGGCGAAGGCAAGCATAGTTAAACCACCAGTAATAAAATTGCCAGCCGACAAAGTGTATAACTGCATTGATTGTGTAAAACCGCACGGCAAAAAGAAGGTTGCGATACCAAATAAAAGCGGTGTTAATGTGTGATTAAATCTCGATACCCCATGAGCATACTTGGCAATAAACTTTGGCATTGTTGGTTGAATTTTTTTGGTCCAACGAAAAACATCCAACAAGTTAAGGCCGAGAATAATCATTACAATTCCGATAATTAAATTCAGTATAAATGTTCCAGTTATATTAAGAGTAAAAGCTGAGCCTATTGTACCAATCACTCCACCGAGAACAAAAAAGGAAATAATTCGACCGACATGAAACATTAATTGAGTTTTTAATCGATCTCCGCCCTTAGCAAAAGTGGCCGACATTGATAAAACCAGACCGCCGACCACGGCCATACAAGTAGAAAGTGAAGCGATAATTCCAATCACAAAAGCTGTACCATAAGTTACATTACTTGCATTAACCAAGTTAACCAAGCCAAGTTTTTGTAAAAAGACAAACAAGGTGGCGAAACCGATGGCAATTGGTATAGCAATTTTAAAATCAGACCATTTTTTTTCTAGGTTATGCTTTTCTAAAGAAATCGTATAACCATGAGGTTTCAGTTTAAAATTTATATCCTCGGCAATCTGAGTCGGGGGTTTATTGCCGAAATCCCCTTCAATCTCTATCGTATTATCATTAAGGTTTGATTTTACATATTTAACATTTGCCAAATCCCCAACTTCATTTTCAGTCATCATAACACAAGATTGACAATGCATTCCCTTAAGATGAAAGATATATTTTTTAGTTTCCATAAAATTATAATTTTTTAGTTTTTAAACGAAGGGAGTTTGAAACCACCGATACACTACTACCAGCCATCGCCAAACCGGCAAAAATTGGATTTAAAAGTATACCCCAAATTGGATACAGCAATCCAGCGGCTATTGGTATACCAATAACATTATATATGAACGCCCAAAATAAATTCTGCTTAACGGTACGCATTGTTGCCTTAGCTAAAAACACCGCCTGAGATATTTTTAATACATCACCGCCAAGTAAAGTAATGCCAGCCGATTCAATGGCCACATCTGTTCCTGTCGCCATAGCAATACCAATATCTGCCTGAACCAAAGCCGGAGCATCATTAATTCCATCACCAGCCATCGCCACAATTTTAGCTTGATTTTGCAGTTCTTTAATCTTTGATGCTTTTTCTGATGGTAAAACTTCAGCAATTACATTGTCGATGCCAGCCAAACCAGCAATATACTTGGCGGCTAATTCATTATCACCCGTTAACATAATCGTTTCCAAGCCTTTTTGATGCAAATTTTTAATGGCTTGAACCGCTTCGTCTTTAATAGTATCAGCCAAAGCAAGCAAACCTATTCGAATATTGTTTTTCTCTAATACTACAACTGTTTTACCTTGTTTTTGTAACAAATCAATTTCAGGAATATCATTATCAAGTTTTTGTGGCTTACGAATATCAATAATCGCTCCTTCAATTTCACCGCGCACACCCACCCCTTCAAGGGCAGAAAAGTTTTGAGCAGCGACCAAGATAATATTCTCACTTTTTGCTTGTCTTACAATCGCCTGAGCCAAAGGATGTTCAGAATAATTCTCTAAACTGCCCGCTAATTGTAAAAGTGAGTTTCGCTTTAAACTTTTATCGAGAATTACAAGATCAGTCACTTTGGGTTCACCCTTGGTAATAGTGCCTGTTTTATCAAAGACAATTGTAGTTACACGACTAAGTTTTTCCAAACTTTCAGCACTTTTAATTAATATACCGTGCTGTGCCCCCTTACCGACACCAACAATTATTGCCGTCGGAGTTGCCAAACCCAAAGCACATGGACAAGCGATAATCAAAATACCCACAAAAGAAATCAAACCCAAAAATGGCAAACCAACTAATGACCAGATAAGCCAGGTTACAATCGCAACGACCAAAACAATCGGAACAAAAACACTAGAAATTTTGTCAGCCAGAGCTTGAATCGGGGCCTTAGAACCTTGAGCTTCCTCGACCATCTTAATAATTTGCGCCAAAACAGTGTCTGAACCAATCTTGGTTGCAGTAAATCGAAAACTACCCTGTTTATTGATCGTCGCCCCAACAACTAAATCACCCTCTTTTTTATCAATCGGTATTGATTCGCCGGTAATCATACTTTCATCAATTGATGATTGGCCTTCAATAATTTTACCATCAACCGGAATTTTCATTCCAGGTTTTACAATAATAATATCACCGATATTAACCTGGCTAATTGGCACTTCTATTTCCTGATTATTTTTCCACAACAAAGCAGTTTTCGCCTGTAAACTAAATAACTTTTCAATAGCGTCACCAGTTTTTATTTTTGATCTTGCTTCCAAATATTTACCGAGCGCAATAAAGGTGATAACTACTATTGTTGCATCAAAATAAGTGGCATTAATTTCAGAAAACGACACGAATACTGTTTCAAAAGCTGAAACAATAAAACTGTATAGAAAAGCCACAGAAGTACCAATACCAATTAAAGTATCCATATTAGCCTTACCATAACGTATAAAACGATAAACTCCCAGTAAGTAAGGTCTGCCAACCACAAACAAAGTATAAGTAGCCATAATCGGCAACAAATGATGAAGAAATTCCTCCCAAACCAAAGGCATCTTTGGTACTATTTTCAATTCAGAAAATATATCCCAGCCCATAATAAAAATACTAATAACCGCTAACGGAATAGCCGAAACGACCTTGTTTTTTAAATCATTAAGTTCAGCAAGTTTTCCTTTTTTAATTTCGTCTGTTTTTACACGACCATCAATTTCGACCAGACTAGAATCCAATTTTTTGTCGGTTAATTCAATAAGTGAATAGCCAAGTTTTTCAACATTTTCAAAAAACATATTTTCGTTAACCAAGGCTTCATTAAAAATGATTTTTCCAGACTCCATGGCGTAATTAATCTCAACTTTTTCAACACCAACAGTTTTTCTAATTGTTCTTTCAATAATACCAGCACAAGAAACACAATGCATTCCTCTAATTTTGTATGATTTATTTATCATTTTATTTTCGTTTAAGTCTATAAACTTTAAGTATTTCGGCCTGAGCTTTTATTTCTTTACCTTTTTGAATCTGATCAGTAACACAGGTTTTTAGATGACTTTCCATTAATGTATCTTCAACACCAGACAAAGCCTGTTTAACGGCTGATGTTTGAGTAATAATATCAATGCAATATTTATCATTTTCAACCATTTCCCTTAAACCACGTATCTGTCCCTCAATAATTCGCAATCGTCGAAGAATTTTTTGTTTATCTTTATTCATTTTTTAATTATATACCCCTATGGGGTATTGTCAACGATTATCTTAAAAAGATAATCATAATAAAATATAGCAATTATTTTAAAAAGTTTTATAATTAGACAATGTTAAATAAAAGGTCTAAGTATCTACAAATTGCTTTCAATCGCTCACTTAGTGAAGTTAAAAGTATGATTGACCAACTCCCTGCTTCAGAAAAGATAATTATTGAAGCTGGTACTCCTTTTATAAAAAGATATGGATCGGATGGAATTTTTCAGCTAAAAAGATGGTGGAGTAACAAAATAAACAGTAATGGTTATATTGTAGCGGATTTAAAAACAATGGACCGTGGGGCCACGGAAATAATTTTAGCGGCTAAAGCGGGCGCTTCGGCTGCCACCTGTTTAGGCCTAGCGCCAACCGAAACCATTGATGAATTCATTAAAGAATGTGATAAAGCCGGAATTGATTCCATGATTGATATGATGAATGTTCCCTTTCCTTTTGAAATTTTACAGAAATTAAAAAAACTGCCGACGATTGTCGTTCTACATCGTGGAGTAGATGAAAATGTAAACAATCGCGAAAAAATGATTCCTCTTGATCAAATTAGACGAATCAAAAGTGCCTATGGAAAAGTTTTAATTTCCGTGGCCGGTGGTGAAAGTACCAGAGAAGTAACTCGAACATTCTTTAATGATGCGGATATTGCTGTGATCTGGCGTTCTTTTTACGATGAGCCCCACAAAACCGCCGAACTGGCCAGTGATTTTTTAAAATTGATTAAATAAAATGAAGCCACAAAAACAAAATATAAAATTTCTTTACTTTATTTTTTTTATCCTAATCGTTTTGTTTATAATTACCCCACTTTTTGGTTTTATTATCGGTGCAATTACGATTATTTTCTTTTCAAAATCTAAGAGTTCATTTATTAAGTCTCTAAATAAGATATATGATGCTACCGATAACAGTTCTAAATCGTTAGATGATTCAGAATTGTTAGATCTGGAAGAAATTTCAGATTTAGAATCAGTTCAGGATGATTTAATTGAAGATAATGATTCATTAAACAGTTCAACTGATGAAGATCAGATATTACTATCAACCAGCACCCAAACAGGACTTGAAAAAAGAAAGAAATACTTACATATAGCTTTGAATAATTCAATGGACGAAGCCAGAAATATTATTAATCAACTACCCTCATCAGATCGAATTTTAATTGAAGTTGGAACACCTATGATTAAAAATTATGGTGTTAGCGCAATTGAACAAATAAAATCATTGGCCCCAACTGGAACTTATATTGTAGCTGATAATAAATGTACCGACTTAGCTGCTCGCGAGGTTCAGATGGTGGCCGAAGCAGGGGCTAACGCCTCAACATGTCTTGGTATTGCACCAATAGAAACAATCGATGAATTCATCAAAGAATGTGATAAAGCCGAAATTGATTCAATGATTGACATGATGAATGTAGAAGACTCATTATCAGTATTAAAGAAATTAAAGAAATTACCCGATGTTGTAATTCTACATCGCGGAGTTGATGAAACCGAATCAGCTAAAGGCAAACAAATCCCTTTATATCAAATCAAACAAATAAAGGGTAACTACAATTTAATTGTGGCCGTGGCTGGTGGTGATACGATTAAAGAAATTCAAAGTGCCCTATTTAATGGCGCTGACATTGTGGTAGTTTGGAAAAATTTCTACCAAGCCGATGCTGATACTGCCAAATTGGCCAATGATTTCCTAAAAGAAGTACAATAAAAGATTAATTTCTTTTATTTACCCAAACCTTTCCCTAAGGCCTTGATTCCTTCAAGCACCTCAACAGGTAAAGCAAAGATAACCGTCTTGGATGGATCTGGATTAATTTTTTCAATTGTTTGAAGAGTACGCATAGACAAACCACCAGATACAGCACTTAAAGCTTCGGCTGCCGACGCCAGCTTCTTTGAAGCTTCAAATTCTCCTTCGGCGCGAATAATCACTGCTCGGCGCTCTCGTTCTGATTCAGCTTGTTTAGCCATCACACGCTTCATATCGGCCGGAAGTTCAATGTCTTGAATTTTAATATCAGTTACTGAAACACCCCAAGATTGAGTTGCTCCCGCTACAATTTTCTGAATTTCCTCAGCAATTTTTTCGCGTTCTGAAAGTAATGGATCAAGTTCAATTCCTCCAATTACGTCTCTTAAAGCTGCTTGGGCATATTGAGAAACTGCCAAAGTATAATCCTTGATATTCAACAAGGCCAACTGAGCATTTTCAACTTTAAAATAGACTACCGCATTAATACCAACCGGTACGTTATCTTTAGTAATCACTTCTTGTTGCGGAATATCAGTAGTGGTAATACGCAAATCAATCTTGATCATTCTTTGGAAACCCATCAAAATCCAAGTTAAACCTGGCTCTCTAGTGCTAGTATACTTACCAAGAGTAAGTACAACCCCCCGATCATATTGATCAATAATTTTTAAGCCACCCACAATCAAAATAGCAGCTAAAATTGCAAGAAGCCAGAAGAAGATGGCAATTCCAGAGACTATGCCAGTACTGGAGAGGAAATAGCCGATAACAGCTAGTGGCACTAAAAGACCAATAAGTGAGCCAATTGGATTAGTAGATCGATTGTTCATATTTAAATTATTAAATAATAAATTACTATTTAATAATTTTACTCCTTGTTCAAAAACAATGCAAGACAGAAATTATCCCAACCCCCTGTCTTATGATAAAATATAAAATACTAAGATGAAAAAAATCGTCTACTTGTTAATTATCGTTATCCTGCTTGTGTGGATTGGTTTAAGTCTGTTCAAAATATCTAACGAGGGCCAACCAGAGATATCAGCCATTAAAGTTTCTAAACAAGAAAACTTTCTTAAAGAGATTAAAATAATATTCGTCGGGGATATTATGCTTGATCGCCATATTAGAAAAATGATGGCGATTCATGGTGAGGATCAACCTTTCATCTGTTTTGATTCCCTACTTCAGTCAGCTGATCTAGTGGTTGGAAATTTAGAGGGTCCAATTACAAATAATAAATCAATAAGCTTGGGCAGTATTGTTGATACACCAGAGAACTATGTTTTTACTTTTTCCACCTCAACCGCCAATCTTCTTTATAAACACAATATAAGACTGGTAAATCTTGGTAATAACCATATTAGTAATTTTAGTGATAGCGGCATTAAACAAACAAAATTTTACCTAGAACAAGCCAGGGTTAATTATTTTGGCGGTTTGGCCGGTGATAATCGAGTCTTTAAAACTACAATCAATGGTACGAATCTATCTTTTATAAATTATAATCAGTTTGGCGGCGATTCGATTGACTCAGTTACTAATTTAATTAGGCAAGAAAAATCAATTGGAAACACTGTTATTGTCTACACTCACTGGGGTGAAGAATATATTGAAGCGACACAAAAAACAAGAAATATTGCTAAAATTTTTGCTGAAGCTGGTGCTGATTTAATTGTTGGCACCCACCCACATGTGATTCAAGAAAGTGAAGTTATTGATAAAACTATTGTGTACTATTCACTTGGAAATTTTATCTTTGATCAGTATTTTAGACCAGAAGTTAAAACTGGATTAATATTAATTGTTACCTTCAAAGGTTCCCAATTTAAAGTCGAGGAACAAAAAGTTACATTAAATAAAGACGGTCAAACTTGCTTATTATATTGAACGATAAACAAGCAAACTCAGAATTGAAGAAACGATTGAGGCATAAATTACATATGTAGCTATTCCAATCGCCATTTGACTGTTTGTGGCCAACCCCAACAAGAGTAAAGAAACACCGATTGACTGCAATATCATTTTAATTTTTCCGCTAGTCTTTGCTGGAATAAGTTTACCTTTAAATCGCCAATAAGCCGAAACAACTAAAAATATTTCCAATCCAACGATCAAACCAGCGGCCAGAGGATTAATTGCCTTTGAAATAATTATTAAAGCGGCCGAGCCAATTAAAAGCTTATCGGCCACCGGGTCAAACACGATCCCCCAGTCAGTAATTTGATTTCTAGTTCTCGCCATTGCCCCATCCAGTGCATCTGACAAAGCAGAAATTACAAATAGCCAGAAAGCATTCACGTAGTCACCTATCAAAAGTAAAAATACTACAAAAGGAATTGATACGAAACGGAAAACAGTTAGAAAATTTGGACGAACAAAGGTTGGAAAAAGTTTTAATATAGTAGCGGCGAAAAATTTATCAAAAACAGTAATTTTAGAAATATATTTTGGTCTTGGCTCATCAAAAACAGACAATGATAAAACTTTATCTAAACGGACCGTAACTTTTCTATTTAATTTATTAAGTTTTTCCTTATTCATTATCTATTAAGTATCGCTCTAATTCGGTCTTCCGTCAAAGGATGAGTACTAAACAAATTAGCTACTCTTTTATTAAAACTTGGTGTGGGATTAGCAATATAAAGGTGGGCCATAGCTTGATGTTGATTTTTTAAAGGTATATGAACCATATCTATTTTCCTTAGAGCATTAGCCAAACCTTCAGGATATCTAGTTAGAAGCACAGCCGAAGCATCAGCCAAGAATTCCCTTTTTCTTGAAATAGCTAGTTGAATCAGTTTAGCAATTATTGGCGACAACACTATCAAAACTAGACCAACAATTGCTAAAAT
The DNA here is from genome assembly GCA_964560805.1 of uncultured Candidatus Saccharibacteria bacterium. Lineage (GTDB taxonomy): Bacteria > Patescibacteriota > Minisyncoccia > Phycocordibacterales > GWA1-40-21 > CAIJXO01. The sequence goes on from CAZLLX010000002.1 coordinate 14,422, forward strand.
TCCACCGCCACGATTATCGTCTCGTCTAGATATTCCTCCCCGCATAAAAATATCAGCCAAAATAGAAATAAAACCAACCAAAACTACAACCACCGTTGAAAGTAAAATGTCTCGGTTGCCAATATGCGAAAGTTCATGAGCAATCACCCCTTCCAATTCATTTTTATTTAATAATTTCAATAATCCAGTTGTTACGGCAATCGCGGAATGATTTTTATCACGGCCAGTCGCGAAAGCATTAGGGGCTTCATCATCTATTAAATAAATTTTGGGGGCAGGTAAGCCAGCGGTAATTGATAAATTTTCCACTAAATTAAACAGTTCTGAATAATCTGATTTTATGACCGGCTTGGCCCGGGCTAAACTGAGAGTAATTTTATCTGAATACCAATAACTGCCCAAGTTCATTATCAAACTAAAAATGATGGCGACGTAAAATATGATTGGATTATTAAAATAGTAAGCAATCAAATAACCAAGGGCAATAATTATCACCAAAAATATACCCATCAAAAACCAAGTTTTGGTCGTGTTTTTATTCTGTTCGGTATAGACTGTAGCCATATAAATTTAAACCTACCAACTGCCGCCACCTCCTCCTCCGCCTCCACCGCCAGAAAATCCGCCACCAGACGAACCACTAGAACTTGAACTACTACGGGAGGAAGTAAAAGCTCGACTTAAATCTGAACCAACAGAAGTGTTAATTGAATTAAAGACATTATTAATTGTATGTATATTCGAACCGTCAGAACCATTATTTATCCAGCCTGGATTATAGTCCAAATCATTTGCAAACAAACCACTCCATTTGTTTTCAAGCTTTAGTGCTATAGCAAAAGGTAACATCTTTTCAAACAACACCGGAGTCAAATCGTTTTGACTCCGAAAATTGATTTTATCCTTTTCGGCCACTTCAATATATTTCTTGATACCCAAAATACGTCGATACAGAGCCATTCCCGATGGATTAAGATTAAACTTGAATGATTGACCGATAATTAAACTCAAAATTCCCGCAGCTAACACACAAGCCGAAAATAAATATTTTGTAATTAATGGAAAATATTCAGGTACATTACTACTGATTAATAGATAAATAAAAACACCAGGATTCACCGCCAGAAAAATCGAAAGAAAGACAGTAGTAAACCAAGCATATGATTTTTTAATCAAATCTTCGGTATTAAGTTTATATAAATCTGGAGAGAATCCTTGGGCTTTAATATGATCTAGGCCAAGATTAGAAATTTGCCTTACTTCACCCTTAGTTAAATCAAGTTGATAACTAAATTCATTATTTCTGGTAATTGTTTCTATAAAATATTTTTCAATTTCGCTGTTTGGTAATTCTCTGTCTAATCGAATAAATCTAAACATTTTGTCTCGAACTTCAATTTTGATATAACCCTTGATTGCCAGAGAAACCACCAAGGCACTTATTGCTTGTGAACTTAAATAACCCATCGAACCAAAAAAAGAAACAATGAAAGGATCCATGTTCGTAACATCATACTCGGCTATTACCGTGTTATTCTTAAGATATTGGTTAATAAGGAACTTTCTTTTGATTTTGTTAAAGTTCCATAGTAAGGCAAATAAAATAATAATTAGGACCGATAAAATCATGGCAATTTGATAATTTCGGTATTCATTATTTTCTTCAAATGAAACAATTCCTTTAGTAAAGCCAACAGAAATCGTCATACCCTCACCGGCATTAAGATTTTCGAAAGCAAACTCTCCCTTTCCTAAATTAGTGCACGATTTTCTAATACCATAGTAGCCACAGTAACTTGATTGAAGTAAAATCTCTGCGCTGTCAGGCAAGATAACCCTCGCTGTAGATTTTAAAATAGGAAAATTCCAATTACTCCCAGTAACATTCCAATATATTTCATCATAATCGTCGAAATAACCAATAGCTTTTGTAATGGTATAGTTAATTTTATAATGTTTCTTACCTACGAAAGTTTTTTTGGCATCACCGATTCGAATATTAATTTTATTATCTTCTTTGTTAGTAATTAGATAATTAATAGGTTTACCAAACTCATCTGTAATGGACAAGTTATCCAAAGTAATTGGCATCCCTTGATAATTCTTTAAAATAATATCCCTGTATATACCATGCTTTATCGATTTACCACTATCATAATCAATTTCTTCTGTTACATTAATTGTTGAATCCTGATTAACAACAATCCGTGAGTCAAAATTAGTAATTACCTCATTAATTTCCTCGGCTGAAACATCGGCAAACAAAAGGAACGAGCAAAATACACAAAAAAATATTATATTTGAAAGAAGAAAATTTCTCCTCATTACTTAATTTAAAATTTTACATCAACAGGTTTCTTGGCTAGTTCTTCTTCAAGAGCAAACAATTCCATTTTGGCAAAATGAAAGACTTTGGCAATAATATTACCTGGAAATGATTCAATTGCGATATTCAAATCGCGCACATTACCATTATAAAAGCGACGCGAGGCCTGAATTTTATCTTCGGTATCAGCTAATTGTTTTTGTAGATCAAGGAAACCCTGATTAGCCTTTAAATCGGGATAAGACTCGGCGACGGCAAAAATTGATTTTAGAGCATCAGTTAGCATATTCTCGGCCTTACCCTTATCTGCAATATTGGTTGCCCCCATCGCCATTACTCTAGCCTGAGTAACCTTTTCCAGAGTACCAGATTCGTGGGTAGCATATCCCTTTACGGTTGAAACAAGGTTTGGAATAAGATCATATCGACGTTTTAATTGAACATCAATATCAGACCAAGCTTCTTTTGCTCGATTAATAAAAACGATAAAACGATTATAAGAAAAAATGACCCAGACAGCCAACAAAACGATAATAATTGCAATAATGTTTAAAATTGTCATTTCAGAAGTATACCACGAAAACCGCCTATAATTCAAGGGGTGATGTTTGCTTTAAAATTATTTTGTGCTATACTGTACATCAATGATTAATTGGCCCGCTATATTACCCTATATTGAAATTGTCCTTTCAATTCTATTGATTGTGACTATTTTGATTCAAAAGTCAGAGGCCGGTGTTGGTGGTTCTTTTGGTGGAAACGATAATTTTGCTGGTGGTTTCCATACTCGCCGAGGCTTTGAACTGAAATTATTCTATTTTACAATTGCAATTGCAGTTTTGTTTATAATTTCATCTTTATTGAATCTTGTGGTAAGATAGAGAGGTTATTTAATCCTCTTTAATTTTTTATGCTAAATCTTAAATCTAGGTGCGAGACCAGTTTTGGTCGTCTTTATAAATTATTTAATACCTGTACTTTAACCGAGAAACTAATCTTAATTGTTTCAATATTAATTTTAATTATTAGCGGTTTTGGTTTATTAAATCAGGTCAATCGCTTAATCACCACGGAAATTCCTGCTAAGGGTGGTGTATTATCTGAAGGATTGATTGGTTCGCCACGGTTTATTAATCCCCTACTTGAATTATCTGATTCGGACCGAGACTTGTCATACTTGATTTACTCAGGCTTGATGAAAGCAACCGCCGACGGAAAACTTATTCCCGATCTAGCCAAGAATTATTCAATTTCACCAGATGGTCTGACTTACACCTTTGAATTAAAAGACAATATTTACTTTCATGACGGTGAAAAAGTTACCACTGATGATATTGAGTACACAATTGATATGGCCCAAAATGTCGCCCTACGCAGCCCAAAGCGAACCAACTGGACCGGTATAACTATCAATAAAATCAGTAACAAGAAAATCTCTTTTATTTTAAAACAACCATATTCCCCTTTTCTTGAAAACACCACGATTGGTATTTTACCAAAACACATTTGGTCTAGCGCGACTGTTGAGGAGTTTCCATTTAGCCCATTCAATATTGACGCTGTCGGTTCTGGACCATATAAGATTAAACAAATTAACCGAAATGGTTCTGGTATACCGACTTCTTTTGAAATGACGGCTTTCAATCGTTATGCTCTTGGTGAACCATATATCACAAACTTAGTTTTAAGATTTTATAATAACGAAAAGGCTTTGAACGACGCTTTAATAAGTGGCGAAGTCGAGAGTACCAGTACTTTGTCACCTCAAACCTTGGACGAACTAAAAAATAAAATTGATAATATTAACGAGAGAGTATCTTTGCCAAGAATTTTTGGTTTATTCTTCAATCAAAATCAAAATAAAATATTTTTAAATAAAGAAGTTCGACAGGCACTCAGTTTAACCGTTGACAAAGATCGAATCGTCAGAGAAGTATTGGACGGATATGGTGAAACAATTAATAGCCCGATTCCAACTGGAATCTTGGCAACAATTGGCTCTGCCTCAACCACCACCTTTAATAAGGATCAGGCTTTAACCGAGGCAAAAGCAATCCTAAGTAAAGCCGGTTGGAAATTTAATGAAACAACCAAAGTTTGGGAGAAAACAATTAATAAAAATGAAAAACAAAATCTGGCCTTTTCTATTTCAACCTCAAATGCTGATGATTTAAAAAAGACCGCCGAGATTCTAAAACAGACATGGGCCGAGCTTGGCGCGCAAGTTGAAATTCAAACCTTTGATCAAAGTGATTTAAATCAAACCGTGATTGCTTCTAGAAATTATGATTCTTTATTGTTTGGCCAGGTCGTGGGTAGAAGCCTGGACTTGTTTGCCTTCTGGCATTCTTCCCAAAGATTAACCGGTTACAACGTGGCACTTTATACCAATAGTAAGGTTGATAAATTACTTGAAGACTCCAGACAAACCACTGACTTAGACAAAAGGATCAAAGACTACAGTTTATTTCAGACAGAAATCAAAAATGATGTTCCTGCGATATTTATTTATTCCCCTCAATTTATTTATTCCTTGCCAGATAAGATTAAAGGTTTTGATTCTGGCCTAATTAATAATCGATCTGAAAGATTCGAACAAATTAATCGCTGGTATATCGAGACAGATAACGTTTGGAAATTTTTAACAAATTTAAATTTTATAAAAAACTTAATAAAAATATAATATGAACTCTATGAATAATGAAAGACGGCGCAGTGCTCCGTTTCACGCAGACAGTTTAACCTTAAAAAGTCTAAAGCCAACCGAAAGAAATCATTCGGCGGGACCAAGACGGATCAATACAAATCCAAATTCAGTCCATCAGCCACATCAACAGCGCGGATCTCGTCCGATGAATTCTGGTATGATGGCCCTGCAACACAACGCCAAACGTGCTTTAAAAAACACCAGACGTCCAAGTAATAATCCAAAACGTTCACTTTCTACTGCCGGAAAACACGAAGATAATGTACCTCCAATTAAAGACGGTGTAATTCGCATTATTCCCCTTGGTGGAGTAGAAGAGGTCGGTAAGAATATGACAGCAATTGAATACAAAAACGATATCATTGTGATTGATGCTGGTATTCAATTTAAGACTGAAGAGACACCGGGTATCGATTATATTTTACCCAACACTAAATATCTAGAGGACCGTAAACACAAAATAAGAGCCCTGGTTATTACTCACGGTCACCTTGATCATATTGGTGGTATTCCCTATTTAATTGAAAAACTTGGAAATCCACCCGTTTATACCCGCGAATTCGGTGCTCTTTTAATTAAGAAACGCCAAGTAGAATTTCCTCATTTACCAGAATTAAACATAAAGATTTGTGGCAAGCATGATGATTTTTTGCCGGTTACCCCTGATTTAAAAATAAAATTCTTCGGACTGACTCATTCCATTCCAGATTCAACTGGAGTAATTATCAATACCCCTCTTGGTGATATTGTAAATACCGGAGATGTGCGAGTAGAAAATGATAATGGCAAAGTGGCTCCAGAAGAAATCGAACACTACAGCATTTTTAAAGACCGTAAAGTCGCTCTATTAACTATGGATTCTACCGGTGTAGAAAAACCCGGCTGGACCATCTCTGAGAATGTAGTGATCAAAACAATTGATAAAATTGTCGCCGAGGCACCTGGCCGAATCATTATCGCCACTTTTGCCTCTCAGGTTGACCGTATAATTGCCTTTATCGGTATGGCAAAAAAATATGGTCGAAAGTTAGTAATTGAGGGTCGGAGCATGAAGAACAATGTTGAAATTATTAAATTCTTAAAATTAGCAGAGTCTGAACATATTATTGCCGTAGAAGAAGTAACCGATTATCCACCTCATAAATTGATGTTTTTGGCAACCGGCGCTCAGGGTGAAGAGTTCGCTGCCCTAATGCGAATGTCTAACAATTCCCACAAACAAATAAAACTAAACAAAACTGATACCATTATCCTATCATCATCGGTCATCCCTGGTAACGAACGTTCAATTACCACTCTAAAAGATAACTTGTTCAGACATGATTCAAAAATTATTACCTATCATGATTCTGATGTGCATGCGAGCGGTCATGGTAAACGTGAAGAATTGGCTTGGATTCAAAAACAAATTCCTTCTAAATTCTTTATGCCTGTTCACGGTAATCATTATATGCTCAAGATGAATGCCGAATTAGCGGTGAACCAAGGAATGAAGCGTGAAAACATCATCGTACCTGATAATGGCACCATCGTGGAGTTAAGTGCCGATGATAAGGGTGAAGTTAAAATGAACATTTTAAAAGAAAAAGCTCCGTCTGGTTTAGTTATGGTTGACGGCTTTTCTATCGGAAATGTACAAGAGGTTGTTATTCGTGATCGTCAAATGTTGGCTCAAGACGGTATGTTTGTAATCATTGCAAGTATAAATACCACTACTGGTAAATTAAAGAAATCGCCGGATATTATTTCTCGCGGATTCGTCTATCTACGTGAATCACAGGAATTATTGGTGGATGCTCGTCATATTATTAAAAAAACAATTGAAACTAGTGCCTCTGGTATGCACCCAATTGATTTTGATTATGTTAAGAACAATGTTACAGATGCCGTCACAAAATATCTATTCCAAAAGACCGCCAAGAAGCCAATGGTGATTCCGGTTATTATTGGAGTCTAGCTATTTAGTATCTTTCAAGCGAAGAGCAAAACGTAAACCTGAGATCATTAAAATACCTAGAATCAAAAATAGGTATTTTAATTGCACTAAATGAAAAGAAAGTATTAGGGTGGCAATAGCTGGACCAGTAATATAGTCCACTGGACTAGACATTCGATAAAAACTAATTAAATTAGTATCTCGTCCGTCCACCTTTTTAAAGAAATAAGTATCGCACATTATCTCTACCGCACAAGCCCCTACTCTGGTAACAAATAAGATTACCGCCCACAGAA
>CAZLLX010000003.1:0-16283 GCA_964560805.1 uncultured Candidatus Saccharibacteria bacterium
ATTTACACAAAGAAGTCAGAAACGTTGATAGTAACTAGTTTACCTGTTCGATAATACTTATTTTTATAATAACTATCGGTGCTTAATCGGCCACAAAATAGATTACGCACAAAATTAACTACTCTTCCCCACCTTAGTTCGGCTGGATTAAGTCGGTTATCTATTGTATCAACTGAACTACGTTTTATAAAACACAAATGAAGACAGCGAAGACTGGCTAAATTAAAATCATTTGAGACTAAAAACTTTTTATGATCGGGTAAGTATTTTTTATTATAAATTCGATTTTCACCGTGCAGTCTTTCTCCATTTGGTTCGGACCAACTTTCAAGAAGAGAAAAATTGGTTAAGCTGGTTAAATGACTATGATAACCATCGGCTGTTAGTTTATCTGGTGATAATTTATCAACATTCAAACAAGGACACTGAAGATTAAAATGTGTGTCATATTTACCAGCTGATAATTCTTGTTTAAATCTAAGCAAACCCGCTCGGTCATATAACTCATCGCCATCGACTCGAAAAATCCAAGTATCGGTATTAGCGTAGTTCTCAATATAAGAGTGTGATTCAGTAACCGATTTAATTTGATAAATTCTTAAATTAGAATACTTTTGTTTTAAGCCGCTAACAATTTTCCACGTCTGGTCATTTGAATAATTATCAAGAACAATTAGTTCATCACAAAAATCAATAACATTTTTGATTACCTTCTCGATAAAATACTCTTCATTTTTTATTAAACAAATGCCAATTATTTTCATACTAGGAATTATTAGAATACAGTTCAAATAACTTATCAGACAATTCTAATAAACTATTTTGAGTAACGAGCTTTTGACTATCAAATTGATTATTCTTAGAACCACCAATTTGTGCTTCCAATTTATTAGCTAAATCAACAGGGTCAATTGATGCAATAAGGGCGTCAGGCATAACTCCTTTAAGATTTTTATTAGAAGCAATAACGGTACAACCACAAGCCATAGCTTCAAAAATAGTCTTATCATACATTCCATCTGACGATAAATTAACAAATATTTGATGCTGATTGTAAATTTCTGGAGTTTTATAATTTGGGATGCTGGGTTTAAAGCTGACAGAGTCACCCAGATTATTAGCCTTAACAAAATTAATTAAATTATCTTTGTATCTCTGATCAGATGATAAAGCATCACCATAAATATTAGCAGTAAAACTTATTCCTTTCCTTTTCAAAATACCCAAAGCCTCAAGTAAAATATCAACCCTCTTCACCGGCGCAATTCGGCCAAGCGACAGAATTGATTGTGGTACACGATTAAGGCCTGGAAGGGTTTTAAAGATATTAGTATCCACACCAACTGGCATTAATTCACAATTCTTAAAGCTGGCAGTATAAGAAAATTTTGAGGTGCACAAAACTTTGTCACAGAATAAACCAGAAAGCTTGGTTAAGAAGTTACCCACATGATGATTTCGCCACATAAACACTTTTTTCTTTTTCAATAACCAAAACAAACCACCAAGTAATACATATTCCTGATTCATATGAACAAAAACTGAATCGTAATTATTTTTCTCACTGAAAATGTATTTATAAAATCTACTTACATATTTTAATCTTGAAGCGCCAGACTCTTTACCGAGTGACAAGACTTTCACATTATTTGGTAAGTTACTCTCCCCCTTCTCCAAACAGATAACTGTTATTTGTTCAAATTTTTTTGCAAATTCAGCCACCCAATTATGAAAAAAGCCAAGCACTGGATCATTTATATTAATTTTTTGGGTCAGGATAAGTAATTTCATTATTTTAATATATTTAGCAAAACCTCGGCGATATCAATAACCGACCTTGATACAATCTTGGCTCCAACTTCTCGGGCGATTCCCACATCAGTTGAAACAATTTTACAGCCACAAGCTTGTGCTTCTTTGAAGACCAAGCCGTAACCCTCGTAATAAGAAGTAACAAGCAAAAGATCGGCACCTTTATAATAAGAATTTAAATCATTTTGCCAGCCCTCAAACCTTACATAATCTTGGATTTCAAGCTCTACACATTTATTATTTAAAGAATTACGTTCTCGACCGTCACCGACAATAACCAAACCAACATCCTTTTTAATCACTTGCAGTTCCGAAAAAGCTTTTATCGCCAAATCAATACCCTTTTCTTTTTCCAAACGAGAAACAATTAAAATTATCTTGTTAAATTCTGGATATTTTCTTTTTAAACTAAAGCTAATTGGAAGTGTAAACTTACTTAAATCAACTTCAATTGGTCTGATTTCGATTTTATTTTTACTTATTCCACGGCTTATTAATGATTCAGCGACCTTACCGGAAACCACCCTAATCTTGTTAGCGGTTGGTAAAGTAAATCTGACAATTATAAGTCTGATTCTATTTAAAATCGAATGTGAAGCAAAATACGGGCTATATAAATCAGTATGAATCTGTAATTCTAATTTTAAATTGAAACTTTTCTTTAAAAAATAGCCAATCAATCCAACCTCGAATGGGTCCTGGCAGGTAATTTCATCCTCCGCCTCAAATTTTTCCCGTTTAATTAATTGTCGTCCAAGACTAAACGCATTAAAAATATAAAGTAAACGATTAGCTGAGTTAGTTGGAATAATCAATAATTTATCATTTGGTTCAAATTGAACCAGGCTGTTTTTCTTTAACGATAAAACCACGATAATTAATTTATCGTATTTTGAACTTAGTTTAATCATTCGATCCAAGACATTACTATTGGACTCAAATAATTTCCGGTCGGTTGAAAACATTAATAATTTCATTTCTTTAAAGAATTTAGGGTCTGAACTAATTTATTAACCATATTATCCTTACCAAATTTTGCCAAAGTCTCCGTACCAGCCCCCGCAAGTTTTTGAGCAAGATTAGTACTATTTTTTAATTCTGTAATTAAATTTTTAAGAATAATCAGATCTCCTTCTTTATACAACAAACCATTAACCTTGTCAGTAATTAATTCAGTATTACCGCCAACCTTGGTGGTAATTATTGGTGTTCCAATGGCCATTACTTCTAACAATTGGTGCGAAAAGCCTTCATAGCTGGTATTTAAAACAAAGATATCTGAGGCTTTAATATATTTAAATAATTCAGTTTGAGGCAATGAACCCAGGAATTTAACGTTAGAAATGCCTTCAATTTTAATCCGCTCTTTCAATACAGATTCATCAGGACCAGAACCAACAATCAATAAATTCATCTCAGATAAATCAATCATTAAATCAATTAAACCAGTAAAACCTTTCCACGGCACCAAACGTCCGACCGAAATCAAGGTAAATTTATTTAAATTCAATTCCTGTCGCAAGATATTTTTATCTGAGAGATTAATCTTTAAATCAAAACTGTTATAAATAACTGTTATTTTGTTTTCTTTTATACCCCAATTTGTAATGATTTTTTTAAGATATTGACTTGGGACAATTATTAATTTAGCCCGCTTCGCCACCAAAGTTTGAACTGATTTTAATAACTTTGTTGCCAAAGAATAACTATTTTTTTTAGAAAAAGTATCTAAATTATCAGTAACTCCAAAACGCTGGCGACCCTGCTCCCAAGCATAATCCCCCACGATTTTTAACGCAAATGGAATTCTGGTTAGCCAGGCAGCCAACATGGTTGGTAAACCAACGCTAACTGGATCTTGAGCATAATATAAATCAACTTTCCGACTGCGTTTTATAATCGCCAACAAAAAAGCTAAGTGTCTGATAATTTTCGGCCATTTTTTGTATTGGGTAAAAACTAAAACTTCAGTTTCAAAACCTTTTTGTTTTAATTCTTTTTCAATCAACTGCGAATAAGTGGCGGGGCCGCCGATATCCGGTGGGTAAATTCCAGTTACAATCAGAATTTTCATATAATTAATTATAGCGATATTAAGTCAGTTTATCAAAAATCAAAGTTTTAAACTGACGAGCGACAATATCCCAATTATATTTCTCAGTTACCAAATTTTGGCCATTGTTAATCAATTTTAACCGTAATTCTGGATTGTTAGTTATTTTTTCCGCTTGAGTGGCAATGCTTTGAGGATCAGAAACCTGGCAAAACATGCCAGTTTCACCATCTTTAAGAAAATCCACTATCCCCCCAACTGGGGTGCCAATAATTGGCAAACCAACCGCCATCGCTTCTAAAAATGAATTACCCAAACCCTCGGACAAAGACGGACGAATAAAAATATCAGCCTGGTTCAAATATTTTACTGTTTCTGCCTGAGGCACACTACCAACAAAATTCACACGATCGGTTAAATTATTATCAGTCACTAACTTTTCTAATTTTGATTGTAGTGGACCACTGCCTAAAATATCAATAATATACTTTTTATCTAAATATTTTAAAGACAAAATTAAATCAGCCAAACCGTTCTTTTCAACCAAACGTGAAGTGGTAATTAAACGAATCTTATCATCAACAATCTTATTATTACCCCTTTTAAAAGTATTTAGATCAACCCCGTTTGGAATAACAATAATTGGTTTAAAACAATCAAAGCTCTTGGCGAAATCGATTAAATAATTTGAAATCGCCTGAATAAAATCAGCTTTAACAAAAATTTGTTTTAAAAATAGTGAAAATATTCCCGCCCGGCTTTTTACATGATCAGCCGTATCCCCTTCCTGAAGAGTTAGAATAAATTTAGTTTTTGGAAATTTCACTTTTACTAACAAGCCTGCCAAGCCAGCATAAGCCGCCATAATAGACCAAACGACCGAATAATTGTTCGTCTTAAATAACTTAATTGCCTGATTAAGAGCAAGAATTGGATAAAGTAACTTACTGATTTTAAACAAAATAGTTGTTTTGGCCAAATCAATACCCTGATTTCGGGCAAAACCAATTCGGTACACATTAACATTACCAAGTTTCTCAAAACGTTGATAACTTAAATTTGGTCTGAGGGTAATTAAATCAAATTCATAATCTCCGGCTAGTCTTTTGGTGATTTGTTCAACCGCTACCTCTGCTCCACCGATAAACGGTAAGTATGTGAGAGAGAAAATCAAAACTCTTTTCATCTAATAAATATATACTAAAAATCGCTAAGAATAAAGGAAATTCAGACAACACAAAACCGCCCTTCGCAATTAAGCTCAGGGCGGTTTTGGAATCCTTTATAAGGCGGATTTACCAGAGGTTCAACTTATTAACTAGAAACTAGTCAAGTAGTTTTGAACCTGATACTGAAGAGTCATCCAAATCACCATTGTATGAAACAACAGCGTTAGGAGTTAGACCCCAACCAAGATCGGTCATCTTGAAGTTTGATACAGTTGAAGCTGTAGTTGAAGCAGTCAAGATAACAGTGTAAGTAAAGTCTCGTGAATCACCATCGGCAACATAGAAGTATCGGTAATTAGTGTTGTCGTCTAGGTTATCAGAATCTTTAGCTGACAATCGAGCTTCGTTGATTGTAGGAACAGTACCAGTGTATAGGAAGCTGAAATCAGTGGTGGTTGCGTTACTTACGTAAACAGCATCACCAAAGGCCTCAACGGTCAATTTAACAGTGTAAGCTACTGAATCATTTGCAGGATCAGTGTTTGATGTAACAACAACTGAAGCGCTGTTTACTGTAACATTAATACCACTTACGTAGAAAGTTTGAGCGTCACCCAATGCGGTACCAGTCTTCTCTGAAGAAGTTAATTGATCGCCATCTTCGTTTTCAACATCGATGTATGATCGGTTGGTTGCGGTCAAAGCGGCAGTCAATGAATCACCTTCATCAAAGTTACCAGCGTCGATATCGTTGATATCAGCTGAAACTGTGAATGAGTAAGTCTTACCGGCCTTCAAAGTCAAGTCAAGATTATTGAAGGTAGTTGTAGCTGAACTTGTGGTTGCAGTTACAGACTCTGAATAATCTTCACCGTCGATTGTAAGGGTCAAGCTACCAGTGATATCAGAAACACCAGCGGTTGAGCTTGAGTTGGTCAAAGTGATTGGAAGTTCGTCTACTAGAACGTCTGACTTACCATCAATCTTGATTTTACCTTTCAAAAGAACAACACCATCAGTGTTACTTGTATCGTCAACAACTACAACACCTGACTTAGGGCTTGATGAATCAAGAGAAATCTTGAATTCAGTGTCAGCAGCGGTTGAGAAGCTTACGAAGTCTACTGGAACTGAAACTGGCATATCACCAGCTGAATCTTCAGTAGTGGTTACGTTTGAACCATCAACATATCGAATGTTAACAAGTTCAACATCCCAGTCGGTACCTGCGATATCACCTGAATCAAAGGTGCTTACTGCATCAACAGCAAGAACCAATTTTGCAGATTTGTCGGCGCGGATAACAGCATCTTTCAAAGTGATAGTTTTAGTGTAAACACCTGAGCTATCCTTGTTGAAATCTGAAGCATCAGCTGAACCAACTTTCTCTGAACCTAGCATTACTGAAACACCGTCGATGTAATCAGCAAGCTTTGTTGATTGGCTAGTACCAGTTGAAGTAAACTTAACTTTGATAGACTTCAAAGCGATGTCACCATCTTTTGAAGCTTCAATATCAGCACCAAGAACTTTAACGTCTGATTGGCTTTCACCAACTTCCTCGTTATTGTATTGTGAAAGTTCGCTAACGTCTGAGATGCTACCATCAGTACCATCCAAATCATTTGAAGGGGTAACTGGAGTAACTGGGGTAACTGGGGTAACTGGAACAACAACAGGAGCAACTGCATTAAGAGCAGCTCGAGTGATTGGACCAACATAACCAGTAGCTGAGATACCTTTTGATGTTTGGTAAGCAACAACAGCGGCCTTGGTGATTTCACCAAAGTAACCAGTAGCTGGAGTAACGCCCAATCGTGCTTGAAGAGCGCTAACATCGGCACCAGTAGAACGAACGGTCAAATCTTTAGTAAAAGTGTAAGCAGCTGGAGCGGTTGAAGTACAACCAGCAGCAGCTCGAGCAGTAGCAACCTTATCAGCGCTGATCAAACCAGCTGAGATAAGAGCATTAACTGCAGAACATGAAGCAGCATCTGCTTTAACAGCAGGAACTGCAGCAAATACAGCGGCGATAACTGTCAAAACGACAGCTGCACCTAATATTTTTTTAGACATTTATTTTTAATTTTGTAATTAATAATTTTTTCCTAATAAACTAATAAATAAATTTTGGAAAAAATTATCATTTATAAACTGAACCTCTTAAATTTGAGGCGATTAGCAAGTTTCGACTAAAAACTTCTAATCAATTTATATTTTCATGGGTAAAACTTTTTAACATATTTTGACCTGCTAAAAAATCTTACTAATGATAGTTACTGAAAACATAAAAATAAGTAACTATCCCAAACTATATTCCGTGCTCTCTTTTTTGAGCACCGAACACTGCTTACTTTTTATAAACAATGTTCGGCGATCAAAATTGAAAGACGAAATAGTAGTGATTATTTAAGTGGAAAATCAATCATTAACAACCATAAACAGAACAAGGAAATTCGGTATAAATTCTCTATTTAATTGTCAAAGTTCAGTCAAAATCTGGCGTTCCATATATTATATATTCTTGGCTAAGAATATGCAAAATTATGGTTGTGGATAACTAATATAAGCCCTGAAATAAGGCCATAATCCACACCAGCTAGTATAGCACAAAGGGGTCAAAAAAGCAACAAATGGCTTCAAGCTGGAACGAGGATTTTCTGTGGAGGGGCTTTTGAGGCTGACGAGCCGAAAACGGAGCATTTTTTGTACCAACAAAAAATGCGTACCCGGAACAGAATATCGTCGTTTCAGCAAGCTAGTTTAATGAATAACGACTCCAACGCTTCTCCCCCGTCTTTTTAATCTGGCCTTTAGTAATCATATTGGCCAATTCTCGTTGAACTGTTTTTTCGCTACAACCTGTTATGGCTGTTACAAAATCCTTAATACCTAGTTCATTACTCTTTTTTAAAAGGGACAAAATAATTTCTTGTCTATTTGATGCCTCTGTCTTGCTGTCCTTTATCTTAACGACACTATTTTTCAAAGACATTCTATCAGACACTATGTTATTGTCCTTTAGATAGGACGCGCGAGGTATTACACTTACTGAAACAGAATTTGTTGGAATATTTCCAGCTTCAAAAAAGCCTTGCGATAAAATTGAAGCGCTTGAATCTATCAACCAATCAGCTGATTCAACAACTGAAATTACACCTTGAAGTTCATGTTTAAAAATATTGTAATTCATGCCAGAAATCATATCGGCTAGGTATGATATTTCGATCAAAGAAAGAGCTTTGGTTAACAATTTTAAGTAATTATTTTTGCTGGTTAAGTTTAGTGATTCATTTAACAATTCTAGTCCGATAGAGCGCCACTCCTTTTTCATCGGCTCGCCATCTGATAATAAGTTTGAAAGCATATAAAATGCAGCGGAAAGCTTCTCTGTCTTTTTAAAGATAAAAAGCTTGTTTGGGTTGTCCCTAAAGATTGGGCTTGTGCTATTTAGATTTTTTACAATGTTATTATCCTTGTCCATAATGAAATAATGGCTTAATTACAAGTGTCTATTAGATGACCTTAACACTTGTCTGTTATAAAAGTGGCGACTTTTAAGAAACGTTTTGTCCATTATATAACGGACGTATCTTTTTTGTAAAGAGTGAATTAGTTGTTACAGAACAGTAAAATGATCGTGTAAACATATTGAATGATAATAGCCGAAGGGATTTCGTTTTTAAAAATGTCTGGTTTTGTTCCTTCAAAACTATTCAAATTTTTAAAAATTAATGTGATATAATTGTAGACAAATGAGCAAGAAGAAAAAAAATAAAAACCCTGTTTCCCTACCGGAAAATCCACTCAAAAATTTAAAGCGAGAAACCCGTCATGGAATTTTGGCGATCGCATTTTTTGTTTTATCAATCTTAACTTTATTAGCTTCGTTTGATCTGTCTGGAAAAGTTGGTGCCACTTTTTTTAAAACCTTTGAATGGCTGTCTGGTGTCGGCTATTATTTGTTACCAATCGTCTTTTTAATGCTTACTATTTCCTACATCAAACAAGAAGAACATGAATTTAATGGCCTGAAAACAGTCGGAGCGATTCTCTTCTTTTTGTCTGGTTTGGGTATTATTAGTTCGCTGGCCGCAATACTGGAGTGGTCTAAAAACGGTGGTCATATCGGAGGTTGGATTTCGGGATTATTTATCTGGCTTTTTGGTCCGACCGCCACATTGATCATTTTGGTTGCTTTGATGATTATTGCCTTTTTGATTCTATTTGAGGCCGAACTAACTTTTGATACTTTATGTTTCTGGCGCCGATTTAGAAAAGAAGACGAAGAGGATGAAGAGAATGAAGACGAAGAACTTGAAGATGATGATATTGAAATCGTCGCTCCAAAAGAAGTAAAGAAAATTGAGAAAGTAAAAGAAATTGAACCAGCTGTCGCTGATGAAAATGCTGGTGAAGTAAAAGACGTTAAAATTAAAGCTCCAACCACTAAAAAAACTGGTGGTGATGAAGATATGGCAATCAGCTTCAAATCAAGCCCGGGGGTAAAAGAATATGTGCCGCCTCCCCTATCATTACTTGAAAACGATCGCGGTAAACCAGGTACTGGTGATATAAAAGCGAACGCCAATATTATTAAACGTACTTTGCAAAAGTTCGGCATTGATGTGGAAATGGATGAAGTAACTATTGGTCCATCAGTAACCCGATATGCCATTAAACCAGCCGAAGGTGTTAAACTTTCCAAAATTGTTTCCCTTCAAGACAACTTGGCCTATGCCTTGGCCGCCCACCCAATTCGTATTGAAGCTCCAATTCCCGGCAAATCGCTTGTGGGTATTGAAATTCCTAACACCACCAAAACGACCGTTGGTTTGGCCTCACTATTGTCTGACAGTAAATATTCTGAATCAGAAAAACCACTTTTGGCCTCACTTGGTAAAGGAATTTCTGGTGAAGCTGTCTTTGCCAATATTGCTAAAATGCCCCATGCCCTAATCGCCGGAGCCACCGGTTCGGGTAAATCAGTTACGATTCACGCAATTATCAATTCGCTATTATACAGAAACTCGCCAGAACGATTACGTTTCATTATGATCGATCCAAAACGAGTGGAACTTACTTTGTACAACAAAATCCCCCACCTGCTAACACCAGTGATCACCGATGCCAAGAAAACAATTATGTCTTTGAAATGGGCTTGTAAAGAAATGGATCGCCGTTATGATTTACTTGAAGAACATGCTTGTAAAGACATTGATTCCTATCACAAAAATGTTTTAGCGCCAGCAATGGAAGCTAAAAAAGAAATTGATAAGATGCCTTATATCGTAATCGTGGTTGATGAATTAGCCGATATTATGATGACTTATCCGCGCGAATTGGAATCTGGTATCGTCCGTTTGGCGCAAATGAGCCGTGCGGTGGGTATTCACCTTTTGCTTTCAACTCAAAGACCATCAGTAAACGTTATTACCGGTTTGATCAAGGCCAACATCCCTGCTCGTATCGCCCTTCAGGTGGTCTCACAGATCGACTCTCGAACAATTTTGGATAGCCCAGGAGCTGAAAAATTACTTGGTTCCGGAGATATGCTTTATCTTGGAGGAGAAATGTCTAAGCCGGTCCGTTTACAATCTGCCTTTATTTCTGAAACTGAAGTTAAAAAAGTGGTTAAATATTTGGCGGATGCTTATAAAGATGAAATCCCTGGTGAATCAATCAACTT
Organism: uncultured Candidatus Saccharibacteria bacterium; assembly: GCA_964560805.1. Taxonomy (GTDB): domain Bacteria; phylum Patescibacteriota; class Minisyncoccia; order Phycocordibacterales; family GWA1-40-21; genus CAIJXO01. The sequence goes on from CAZLLX010000003.1 coordinate 10,724, forward strand.
TACTGAAACCGCTACCGATCGCAATGTTTTATTTGAAGGCGGAATTGATGGTGAAGAAGACGATGACGAGCTTTATGAAACCGCCAAAGACGAAGTTATCAAAGCTGGTAAGGCTTCTACTTCTTATATTCAAAGAAAATTACGGGTTGGTTATGCTCGCGCCGCTCGATTGATGGATATCTTGGAAGAACGCGGGGTAATTGGACCAGCCGACGGTGCCAAACCGCGCGAAGTTATTATCGCTGGCACAGATGCTAGCCAAAGACTAGAAGCCGATGCCGATAAATTACTTGATGAAAATCGTGGAGGTGAAGTTGATCCAAATGGCTTTGAAGAACCAGAAAATCCTAAAAATTTCTAAACTATGAGTCGCCGCGAAACAAAATTTTATCTGAAAGTAATTGTGATCAGTATCTTTTTGTTTATCTTGATTGGTTATGGAATATTTGAGGTTTGGAATTATGCGACCGGACCCAGATTGATGGTTAATTCCCCTATTAGCGGCCAAGCAGTCAGTGAATCTTTAATCACAATCAGTGGCGGTAGTAAAAATAGTAAATTAATTACCTTGAACGATCGACCAATTGTGATTGATAAAGCCGGCAACTTTGAAGAAAAAATACTGCTCGCCTATGGATATAATGATTTAGTCTTAAGGGCCGAAGATCGCTTTGGTAAAACTGTCGAAAAAGAGATAAAAATCGTTTATAAATAATAGTCTTAATTATCCACAGTCGCTTATCCGAAAAAGAAGATTCGGGATGATAAAATTACAGAGATCAAGTTTAATAATAAATAATACAGAAACATATGATTAAAAAAGAAAAGAAAGAGCCAAAAGTGATGGGTGCCAACATTGAATCAACTCTAGATGAAATCCGAACAAAATTCGGCGATGATTCTATTATGAAACTTGGCGAGAAACCAAAGGTGGATGTGAATGCAATTTCAACTGGCTCCATTGGTTTGGATGCCGCCTTGGGTGTGGGCGGTTTGCCTCGTGGCCGTATAATCGAAATCTTTGGTCCTGAATCTTCTGGTAAGACTACCCTTGCCCTTCACGTGGTAGCCGAAGCCCAAAAAATTGGTGGTATTTGTGCCTATATTGATGCCGAACACGCCATGGACCCTGAATACGCCAAGAAACTTGGTGTAAAAATTGATGAACTTTTAATTTCTCAACCCGACAACGGTGAACAAGGACTAGAGATCGTGGAAAGCCTGGTTCGTTCAGGTAAGATGGATGTGATTGTCGTGGACTCAGTCGCTGCCCTAACCCCAAAGGATGAAATCGAGGGTGATATGGGTGCCCAACACGTAGGTAAACAAGCCAGATTGATGTCTCAAGCCCTACGAAAACTAACCGCAATCGTTTCCCGCAGTAAAACTATTGTGATCTTTATTAATCAGATTCGTATGCAAATCGGTGTAATGTTTGGTAATCCAGAAACTACCCCCGGCGGTAAAGCTTTGAAGTTTTATACATCGGTGCGTTTGGATATTCGTCGAATTGCTCAGATTAAAAAAGGTGAAGAAATTATGGGTGGCCGAATCCGCGTAAAGGTGGTTAAAAACAAAGTCGCTGCCCCATTCAAACAAACCGAGTTTGATTTAATGTACAACGAAGGTATTTCAACCGAGGGTGAGATGATTGCCTTGGGTGAAAAAATGGATATAATTAAGAAATCTGGTAATACTTATGAATACGGCGAGACCAAGATTGGACGTGGTTATGATTCCACCAGACAATTCCTTAAAGAAAATACCGATGTTCGTGATGAAATTCTAAAAGAAATTCGAAACAAACTTAAAGAAATATGATCAAGCTTTATCACATCTGGTTTACAATTCTATTCCTTGGCTTTGCTTTTGGTTATTTGGCTGTCTTTATGCCAAAGCTTTCCCTAGTTTCCCTAATTCTTTTAATCACCGCCATTCGTGGAATTATAGTTGAAATATTATAGAATCTCGGCTAAGATGTCTCCATGCTTGAATATAATGAAATTGTTGAACGTAAGTATATAATTTTTAATAATGAGCCGTATGAGGTGTTATCTTCTCATGTCTTCCGCAAACAACAGCGCAAGCCGGTGAACGCTACCAAATTACGCAATATGATTACCGGTAAAATTACCGAGCAATCATTCCATCAATCAGAAAAGGTTGAAGAAGCGGATATTTCCGAAAAAGAAGCCAAATTCTTGTATACCAACAAAGGTGAATATTGGTTTGCTGATCCAAAAGATCCAAGCAAGCGTTTTAAAATTGACGAGGCCTTGATTGGTTATCAGGCCAAATTCCTAAAGGCCAATTCCCTAGTGGACGTGCTTGTCTTTAATAACGATGATGATGAAGATGCCGAGGGTATGATGATTGGTACCAAATTACCGATTAAAGTAGAATTGAAAGTGACCGAAGCCCCTCCGGCTGTTAAGGGTGATACTGCGACTGGTGGTAACAAGGTGATTACTTTGGAAACTGGTGCTACTATCAATGCCCCACTTTTCATTAATGAAGGTGACATTGTGATTGTAAACACTCAGACGGGTGAATATGTGGAACGCGCGAAGAAATAATTAGAAAAAGGCCGTCCCCCGAGGAACGGCCTTTTTGATCGAACGGAGCCAGACTTCACTCCGTAAGACACGAGCCGGACTTGGGCTCACCCTGAATACACCGACGCAATCGAGCCGTCACGATTCTGACAACCGCAATGCTATGTTTAGCAGCAATTTCCCCTCCTTCCTTGTCTCTGGTGACCTCGATGAACGCCTCATGTTCAAAGCCTTTCCAATCACGTTCAGTCCACTGCTCAGCGGGTTTAGCCACACATCTCCTTCTGCTGGATTACCAGCGTTTACTTTGTTCAGACTTCAATATAACCCAAAGATGAATAATGTCAATCAAAACGTAATGGTTCAATAGCTTGGACGCAAAATATCAGTAAACTATGTACATGTCATATACAACAAATCCACACATGCCGAAGGTTAGACGAGATGCCGCTGATTTGGTCAAAAGAGGATATTCACCAACGGTAGTTGGTCGAAAATTCGGTGTCGGTTCAAGCACAATATGTAAGTGGGTTAAGAAAGCTAAGAAATATGGATATCATCCCATCCCCACCCTGTCTTCTCGACCAAAACATCACCCGAACGAATTAAGTAATGATTTGGTTTGGAAGATATTTCATCAACGACTGAAGACCAGGCGGTGTGCTGAAGTAATTCATCGAGAATTAGATATACAAGGAGTTAAGACATCACTGTCATCAGTAAAACGAACTTTAGACCGAATGGGGTTGTTGAAAAAGAGAAGTCCTTGGAAACGATTTCATCCTCATATTGATCGTCCAGAAGTCCTTAAGGCTGGCGATTTGGTGGAAATTGATACCATTCACTTGATGGTCGACAAGAAGACTAGAATTTACGTTTTTGTGCTGATTGATGTGTTTTCTCGATGGGTGTATGCCAAAGCCTACACCAATATGAACAGTGCCTTGATGTTGGATTTTGTTCGTGAGGCTCAACGAATTGCTGGTTTTCAATTCCAGATGCTACAGTCTGATCACGGTCCAGAATTTGGCAAATGGTTTGTCAGTCAAATTCAAAAGAATCATCGCTACACGAGAATTGGCAAACCGAATGATAATTCACATATTGAAAGATTCAATCGCAGTATTCAAGAAGAATGTCTAGATAAAGTTGAGAAAAATGAGGAAGTATTAAATCGTGCAATTAAAAAGTATTTGCTATACTACAACAATGAAAGATTGCACATGGGTATTAATTTCAAAACACCCAGTCAATTATTAAAGTCCGTCCAAGCTATTGGTTAGAATACGTCAAAAAACCTCTGGGTGATACCAGAGGTTTTTTGATTTTCAATCTTATCTTGAAAGATAAGGTAGTAGACCCATGAAACGAGCTCGTTTGATGGCTTCGGCCAACTGACGTTGACTGCGGGCACAAACGGCGGTTTTCTTGGTTCCCATAATTCGAGCGTGAGGATTCAAGAATTTCTTGATTAATTCAAGATCCTTGTAATCAACATGCTTGATATTATTTTGTGAAAAAAAGCATTGTTTATTCATATGATTTAAAATGGTATATCTTCTGGATTAATTTCTTCAGTTGGATATTCAATGGTATCAATTTTATCAGCTTTAGCTGATGAAGCTTCGTCCGCAGAGCTTGGATTATGTGTACCACCCGAAGTATTGCCGCCCGGACCGAATTGAAAGTTTTCAATTATGATTTCAGTGCGATACTTTTTAGAATTGGTAGCTTTGTCATCCCAAGATCTGGTTTGCAAACGGCCTTCAACAAAGATTCCCCGACCCTTCTTTAAATATTGTGCGATTAATTCGGCTTGTTTACCGAAAGCGACAACATTGTGATACTCGGTTGTATCTTTCTTGCCACCATCTTTATCTTTGTAAGATCGATTGGTTGCGATTGAAAAATTAGCAACTTTGATACCAGAAGGTAAAGCTTTAAGCTCTGGATCTCTGGTCAGATTTCCGAAGAGAAAGGCTTTGTTTAGATACATTGTTTTTTAACTAGCTAATAAATTATTCCGTCACCATTTCTTCAATGGTTTTATCAAGCTCTTCGACTGAAGTAGCTTTTGTCTCAGTAGTTTTAACTGACTTTTTAGCTTTTGGAGCTTCCTCCTTGGCTGGGGTTCGAACAGTTAACTTAGGCGCAAACATTGTGTTCTCTCTTACGGTCTTAATCAAAAGATAACGAAGAACTGATGCTGAGGCATCAACTTTCTTCTTCATCTCTGGGATTAACTCTGACTTAGTCTCGAACTTAATCCAGCCAAAATAGGCTGTATCGAATTTCTTCTTAGTGTCCGCGACAGACTTGGTCATAACGTAAGCGAGGTTAATAAGTTTTGGCTCGCCTTCTGAAACTAGCGATCCTCCATCTTTTAGAACAATTGCTTTAAGAGCTTCAACCTCTTTTGGCAATCCCTCTTCTGGGATGGTGGAAACTATATGATAACCAAGTTCGTAAACTTGCTTACCACCCTCTTGTTTTTCGACTTTTTCCATAAAGCCAAGACTAACACAAAGACCCCCTTAAATCAAGGTTGCCGTGATGTGTACAACCTGCCCGAGGAGTGGGTGTTATAGCTTGATTTTAAACATCCTAGAGGCATTGGAAAGGAGGGCCTGGCGGGCCACCTCGGGCTCTATACCCCTAATTTCAGCGATTTTTTGATAGACTGGTATAACATACGAGGGTTCATTGCGCTCGCCACGGTGAGGCACTGGGGCCACATAGGGGCTGTCTGTTTCGGCGTGAAGGCATTCGATTGGCACGTTCTTAATAATCTTATTGAAATCCTGAATATAAGTAATCAAACCCACAAAAGAAATCGTAAAACCCAGATCAATAAATTTCTTGGCCCAATCCAAACTGGCACTGAAAAAATGAACATTGCCCCGCACCCGACCGCGGTATTTTTCTAGAATATCCAAGGTATCTTGATGTGACTGTCGCCTTTCTTCCCCATCACGCAAATGAAGCATCAACGGCTTGTCATATTT
>CAZLLX010000004.1:0-13744 GCA_964560805.1 uncultured Candidatus Saccharibacteria bacterium
ACTTTGGCGACTCAAATTTTTGTTTTGCCATTTATTATTTATAAATTTGGTTTAGTTTCAATTGTCGCCCTGCCAGTTAATTTAATTATCTTGCCGGTTATTCCGTTAATTATGTTACTTGGTTTCATAACAGGTACACTAGCGTTAATCAGTTTTTATTTAGCCTTGCCTACCGCCTATTTGTCTTCACTCTTACTATCATTCGTCCTGTTCATTATAAAATTCTTTGCGGATTTACCCTTAGCTGCTTTTAATCTAAAACACCCACCACTTTTTATTGTGATGGGTGTTTATTTTGTTTATGTTTTTATTATTTGGCGTTCACGAAAAGCTTTTCCGCGACCGACCAGTTTAAGTTAGCAAAGAAGGCTTCCACATATTTCATCTTATCGGCTGGAGAATAATCCAGGAAAAAGGCGTGCTCCCAAACATCAAGCGCAATAATTACTGGCAAGCCATTCAGCAAGCCTTGGTGTTGTTCATCCACCCAACTATTAATTAGATTTCCGGTTACAGTATCTTTATAAAGCATCACCCAGCCCGGGCCACGGGTACCGGCAATTTTTTTAAAGTTTTCAAACCAAGCTTCAAATGAACCCCACTGTTTTTCGATTGCTGATTTTAAAGTTGGGGCAGATTCAAGACCGCATTTACCATTCTCTAAAAGTGAAAAATAAATCTCGTGATTGCGCATGCCATTAAACTCGAAAGAGAAACGGCGTTGCGTTTCGGCTCCGGCATATTGAGTATCTGGATTCTTTAATAAATCACCCGCCTTTTCCAAAATGAGGTTTAGGTGTTTTACATAACCCGCGTAAAGTTTTAAATGCTCAGTTACCGTTTTTTCAGATATTCCTTCAAGCTTTCCTAAATTAAATTTCTTTTCTTCGTATTTCATTTTATATTCTTATTTATCCACAATTTCTTTAATAAACCATTCAATTATATAATTCCTTGGTTGAAAAACCAAATGACCAAAAAACATAAGCTGAGCCTTTTGATTATTTTGTTTGTTTTAAATATTATTGTTTTTTTGCTAATTTGGCAGAAGCTTGATCAACGTTTAATGGTGGCTTTTTTAGATGTAGGGCAGGGTGATGCGATTTTTATCGAAACCCCAAGTGGTAAACAGATTTTAATTGATGGTGGTCCACCAGATGGAGCTGTTTTAAGAAAATTAGGCGAGGTAATGCCGTTTTACGATCGATCAATTGATGTTGTTTTGGCGACCCATCCAGACGAAGATCATATCGGCGGTTTGAATTCTGTTTTAGAACGATACCAGGTTGATTTATTCATTCGAAATGAAGCCACCTCTTCTTCTCAAACTTTTTCAAATTTACTTGGTTTAATTTCTGATCGTAAAATTCCCGAGAAGATAATAACCGAAGCCCAAACGATAAATTTCAGTGACGGTGTTAAATTCAATTTACTTTTTCCTAATCGTGATATTAAAAATGAAGAGACAAACAATTCCTCAATCGTCGGCAAACTAAGTTATGGTGAAATTGATTTTTTACTAACTGGCGATTCGCCAATTTCAATTGAAAGAGAACTTATTTATCATTATGGTCATTTTTTAGAAAGTGAAGTTTTAAAAGCTGGTCACCATGGTTCAAAATATTCCTCATCAGAAGCCTATTTGAACTATGTAAAACCAAAGTATTCAATTATTTCGGCTGGTTTGAACAATCGCTATAATCATCCAAACCCAGAGGTGATTAGTAATTTGGAAAAAATAAAAACAACCATATTAAAAACCCTCGGTGGAGGGTCTTTAATCTTTTATACAGATGGGATTACTTTATTACCCCCGCTTTCTTTAAGGTAGTATAGGCACCATTCTTTTGAATGGTCTTTAGGGCGCGAGTTGAAATAGTTAAAACGAAAGTCTTTTTCAATTCTGGAACGTAAATTCGCTTTTTCTGAAGGTTCACATATTTGCGAACTGCACCAGTTGGGTTGAATTTAGTCGCACGAGTGCGATTTGAATAACCACCACCCATAATTGAACCCTTTTTTGTTATTGCACAAACTTTTGCCATATAATTTAATGTATTAGGTTAGTTGTGCTATGCTATCATAGTAATTCAATTTTGTAAAATGGAAAACGGAATAGATAAAATATTTGAAATAGTAATCTTGATTATCTCGGTCGTAGCCCACGAGGTGGCTCATGGTGCCGTCGCTAATTATTTTGGTGATCCGACAGCCAAAAACGAAGGGCGATTAACCTTGAATCCGATTAAACATTTAGATTTGTTTGGTTCAATCATTTTGCCAGCCATTCTGATTTTAACCAAAGCCGGTTTTATCTTGGGTTGGGCCAAGCCAGTGCCAGTTAATCCGTATAATTTTCGTCATCGCCGAGCGGGCGAAATCGCCGTGTCGCTCGCTGGGGTAACCGTGAATTTTATTATTGCGATTGTGTTTGCAATTTTGTTCCGATTCGGCGCTGGAATTTTTAGTAACCCAACACTCGAGATTATTTCTTATGTGGTAATTATTAATCTAATGCTTGCCGTCTTTAACTTGGTGCCAATTCCACCACTTGATGGTTCAAAAATCTTGTTGGCCCTATTGCCATATCGTTATGAGGCCTTAATTAGAAAATTAGAACAGTATGGAATTCTAGTTTTAATCATCTTTATTATTGGCTTTAGTTGGGTTGTTTCCTTTATCGTAAGTTGGTTGGCTAAACTACTTTTAATCTAAAAGTTGCTTTTTTCTGGTTTATATAGTATATTCCATCTACGTTTATAGCGAACGGAGTTGCAATTAGTTAGTTAATTTTATTAATAAATGCCTACAATTAATCAGTTAATCAAAAAGAATCGAAGAACCTTTCGTCGCAAGTCAAAATCTATTGCTTTGACAAAGGGTTTTAACAGTTTGGAAAATCGTCCTACTTATTATAATGCGCCTTTCAAACGAGGTGTGTGTATTAAAGTGACAACCAAAACTCCTAAAAAACCTAACTCAGCGATTCGAAAAATTGCTCGTGTTCGTTTAACCAATGGTCAGGAAGTTACTGCTTATATCCCAGGTATGGGTCATACCTTACAAGAACACTCAGTGGTTCTATTAAAAGGTGGTCGTGTTAAGGATGTTGGTTTGCGATACAGCGTGGTGCGCGGTGTGCTTGATGCTGCCGGCGTTGAAAAGCGTATGAAGGGTCGAAGCCAATACGGTGCCAAGAAACCAAAATCTGCTAAATAGTTCGACAATAATTTAAACTCCAATGCGAAGAAAAATAAAAAATAAACCAGAAATCGTTCCTGATTTGAAATTTAAATCAGTGAAAGTGTCAAAATTTACCAACTACATTATGTATGATGGTAAGAAAACAACCGCTCGTAAAATCATCAACGAGATGTTTGAAGAAATTAAGACCAAGACCAAATCAGCTAATCCACTAGAGATTTTTGAATTGGCTTTGTCTAATACAGCTCCAAATGTTGAGGTACGATCAAAGCGGGTCGGTGGTGCAAACTATCAGGTGCCAGTTGAAGTTCGACCAGAACGCCGAGCCGCTCTGTCAATGAAATGGATTATTGATGCTGCTCGAAGCAAGAAGGGTGCGCCAATGGCCAAGAAACTTGCCGAAGAAATCATGGCACCTTCTAAGAATGAAGGTGCGGCTGTTACTAAGCGAGACAACACCCACAAAATGGCCGAAGCCAACAAAGCTTTTGCTCACTTTGCTTGGTAATTTTGTTTCTGAACAAAATTACCCTGAGCCTGTCGAGGGATTTTTCTCAAAAATCAAAAAACCACCGAAAGGTGGTTTTTTGATATATAACTGCTATAATCATAAACATTATGACAATCTTTCAAACAATTTTAAAAAGTTTTTATAGCAAGGAGTTTTATGCAGACTTAGCAAATCAATCCACCAAGGAATCAATAAAATATCTGGCTAAATTATTATTACTAACCGCGGTTATTTCAACTATTATTTTTTCGGTGATTTCAATCAGTTTTATTAAATTAACTACCAGCGAAGAGGGAAGAAGTGCAATTACTTCAAAATTTCCAAGCGAATTAGCTATTTCAATTAAGGATCAAAAGTTTGTGACTAATGTTAAGGAACCATATACTTTAAATTTTTCAGAAAAAGAAGAAGGGGAGTTAAGTGACGTGGTAATAGATACAAAATTAAATAGTATTTCGCCTGAAGAGTTTTCAAATTATAAGACCAGTCTTCTGCTAATGAAAGACTCAATTGCCGTCCTTAAAAACGGTTCTTTGGAAGTAAAGCAAATTGCCAAGGGTATGCCAGATTTCACACTTGATAAAAAATTTATTGAAGAAAAATTAGCTTGGGCTTCCGGTTATGCCCAGAAAAGTATTTGGTATTTGCCAATCTTTATTTATGTTTTTGTTTACTTGTGGGGCTTGAATTACTTGGTGACCAACATCTTTGTTGCCTTGTTTGTCTGGGGTTTACTCGCTATTTTGAAGAAAAATATCAATTACAAACACGCTTATCGAGTTTCAATGTACGCCTCAACCGTGCCTTTAATTATCTCGGCCTTTATTCCAATCAATTTCTTGCCAACCCTGATCCTTACCTTAATTGTGGTGTTTGTTAACTTTTATTCTAAAAAAGGGGTTGTCAGTCAGGCCTAGTCGTGGACAAGGCTAGGCCTTGTCATAAAGCTTTTTTCTTAACTGGAACCTCAGCCAACTTATCCACAAATCAAAAATTAATGTTTTTTGTTGTGTGCTAGGATATTGGCGCCATGCAAAAAGACTTTGATAAGTGGAATCATCTGAAGAAATTATTAAATAGGGAAAACAAAACTATTTTTGTTCATCCACGAGAAATTTGGTGGTGCTCTCTTGGTTTAAATTTGGGAGCGGAAATTGATGGTAAGAACGACACTTTTGAAAGACCGGTTCTGGTTTTACATGTATATAGTCGGGAAACAATGCTCGTTTTGCCAATTACAACGAAAGAGAAGAATGATTTATTTCATTACAAGATTTTAATAAAAAGATTGGATTTGAAAAAACTTGATTATTTAGAATCAAATAAAACTGTTTGGATAAAGCTTACTCAAGCTAAGGTTATAAGTAATAAAAGACTGTTGAGAAAAATCGATATGATTTCTACTGATGAGTTTATTAATATAGTAGAAGCTTTTAAAAATAGTTTATAAAATCGAAACCCCACTTTCGTGGGGTTCCTCGGAGGCCGAAGCCATAATATAGTAATTATATATCAATGTTTATTTGAGTCAAGTATGGCGTAATGGTTCAATATTTCATATAAGGTTAGGCCCTGTCCAAGTAATTGCCTTATTTAAAGCCATAAAACAGCCAAATGTTTGACAAAATCGTCAAACTATTGACTTTTAGGGTATTTGGGTGTATAATACTAAGAGAATAGAGAACATTGATATTACTTGCGATTCACCACAGTTTTGTGGGTATTTTAATAATTAAATATCTGAAAAACTGTGGTGACAAACACCCAGAGCAAGCGAGCCAAGTCTATATAGTTTGGACCAGGCGAGCAAGCAGTAAGGAAACATGAAGAAGATATTACAGGCCATCGGGGCCATGCTGATTAATCTCGGCGACAATCCGGAAATTCCGGATGGAGCACTGAATCAGATTCTCCAGGATCCAGTTCGAGCTGGTCGGGAGTTTCTGACGTTCCTCCGTAACGGCGCCCGCGTCGTCACCGGTGAACTCAAGAAGCTCACCATCGACCACCCCCAGAAATTCAATCCCGCCGAGTTCATCGGAGCGGGCTGGACGATCTGGAAGGGAGCCAAGGATGGAGACGGCCTTTCGGGTGAAGAAGATGTAGACAAGCGCGTTAGCAATCTTGTCGAGATCGACCTGTCGGGTCTGGTGTTCGAGGACAACCTCAAGCCCGGTGAGACGTGCATCACCGGCGAAGAGAAACTCACTCGCCTAACGGCGGGTGGAAATATCCAGCTCGGCGCTGAAGCAGCTCTCGCCCTGTGGCTGGATCACCAGCGGAATGGCGAGAACTCCCTTCTGGAGTGGCTCCGGAAGAATCGGAAGATAACCTGGCTGAGTTTCTTTGGGACCCGCCTGCGGAGTCCGCTCGGTCGCCGTTACGTCCTGTGCTTGTGCTGGCGCGGCGGTCCGTGGGGCTGGGGCTACCGCCGGCTCGGCCGCGGCTTCGGCGCCAGCAGTCCCTCGGGTTCCCTCGCAAGTCAGAACTAGGCCATTTGTCACTGTGCCCTGCACTGTGACGCTTGGAACTTGGTTCTTCCGAGAAAAAATCGTGGTACTTCCACCGGCTTTCGAACATACGCCGTAAGTTCAACCTCACACATCCGTGTGGGGTTTTGTTATATATGCTAGAATAGTTTCGATAGTAGGTGAATATGTCGGAGATTACGGTTTCCGACTACCGAATTCAGTATCCATACATCGAGAGTGTCCGCGATCACGGTTTCGGATAGAGTGGTGTATGTAGAAACTTCAAAAAATGAAGATACTTGGTATAAGACACTATGACATTTTGATGTCGAATCAGATTCAACCCCAAGAGTATTCGAAGGGTGGTGATATGGAAGGTGTTTTATACAATCCTGCGGAGTCCGAACGGTAACCGTTACGTCCTGTACTTGTACTGGAACGGCGGTCAGTGGAACTGGAACTACAACTGGCTCGACAACGACTTCAACGCCAGCAATCCCTCGGGTTCCCTCGCAACTCTCTCATTTCTCCCTTGCTATGGCAGGGAGTTTTGTTTATTACGAGCTTGGTCGAGTGATTTAGCTAACTGTCCATTCCATCCACCGAGCATTTTTCCGATGGTATTAATCTGATCTGATAGCGCGATATATTTTTTGTTGTCCAGAGATTTCGTTTCCCATAGCACCATCAGCAATATTTTTGCGGTATCAGTTTTTCGGATAGCAATAGAAATATAAGACCTCTTTTCTTCTTTTGGTAAAAATGAAGCGATGGAAATTGCTTCAATGGTTTCAATAAATAATGTGTCAATTCGATTACCCAAAGAATGTCTATGTAATTTAGGTAAGACTTGATAATATCCATACCAAAGAATATAAACTGTTTTTATCTTCTGCAAAAGAGGGAGAAGCCTTGGTTGGGGGGGGGGTGACATTCAAGTTATTATTTTTATGTCCAAAATTAATTTCATTCATAAATACGAAGATATCATATCGGTTGAAAATCTCCTAGAAGCGTGGAAAGAATTTTTGACTGGGAAAAAGTCTAGGATTGATGTGCAAGAATTCCAAAGACACTTAATGTCTAATATTTTTTTGTTGTATAGGGAATTAAAAGCTAAAATTTATAAACATTCTGACTATAAAGCTTTTAATATTTCCGATCCAAAGCCAAGGAGTATTCATAAAGCCAAAGTTCGAGACAGACTATTACACCACGCTATCTATCGAGTCTTGTATCCGTTTTTTGATAAAAAGTTTATTTCCGATTCCTTTTCTTGCCGAGTAGATAAAGGAACTCACAAGGCGATTGAAAGATTTAATGTTTTTGCCCGAAAAGTATCTAAAAATCACCATCGCATCTGTTGGGCTTTAAAATGTGATATTAGAAAATTTTTTGCTTCAATTGATCAAAAGATTTTGTTGGATATTTTAAACAAACACATTTCTGACACGGATTTACTTTGGCTTTTACAAAATATTATTGAAAGTTTTAGTAGTACACAAAAAGGGAAGGGATTACCTCTGGGTAACCTAACCTCACAGCTTTTAGTGAATATTTATATGAATGAATTTGATCAATTTGTAAAACATAGATTGAAAGTAAAATGTTATATAAGGTATGCTGATGATTTTGTAATTTTGTCTGAAAACAAGGCTTGGCTCGAAAGTGTTCTGCTTGAAATAAAACATTTTTTGAATGACAAACTAAAACTTGATTTGCACCCCAACAAGGTTTTTATTAAAACTGTAGCTTCGGGTGTTGATTTCTTGGGTTGGGTGCATTTTCCATATCATCGAGTGTTACGGACAGTCACTAAGAGAAAAATGTTTAGAAAACTGATGAATTTAAATGGTGATGAGAATAACGAAAAGGTTTTGGCTTCATATTTGGGTTTGTTAGGGCATGGGGATACATTTAAATTAAAAAGATATCTCTCTTTGCATTTTCACCTATTTTAGGTTATTCTAACCTCACTATAGAGCCATTGGCTTTTTATATTATTTATCAATTTATAAAGTAATTTATTATATGAAACGCGATTATCCATTAGAAAAAGTCCGCAACTTCGGTATTATTGCCCACATTGATGCGGGTAAAACCACCACTTCAGAACGTGTGCTTTATTACACCGGTGCTCAACATAAAATCGGTGAAGTGCACGAGGGTGAAACGACTACGGACTGGATGGAGCAAGAGCAAGAGCGCGGCATTACTATTACTTCAGCGGCGATTACTTGTTTCTGGAACCCTTCTTATATGCCAAAAGAGGATACCAGCAAGAAAGTGCGTTTCAATATTATTGACACCCCAGGGCACATCGACTTTACCGCCGAGGTAAAGCGATCTCTCCGTGTGCTTGACGGTGCGGTGGTGGTATTTGACGGTGTGGCTGGTGTGGAACCTCAATCAGAAACCAACTGGCGTTATGCCGATGAAGGAAAGGTGCCTCGAATTTGTTTCATCAACAAACTTGATCGAACCGGTGGCAGTTTTGAGCGATCATACCAATCAATTCTTGATCGTTTGACCAAGAATGCGGTGCGAATGCAATTGCCAATCGGTGAAGAAGATGCTTTTGAGGGTCTGATTGATCTTCTAAAAATGAAAGCTTATTTCTTTGAGGGCGATATGGGTCAAAATATTGTTGAAAAAGAAATTCCAGCGACTCATTTGGAAAAAGCCAAAGCTTTGCGTGCTCAATTGATCGAAAAGATTGTTGAACAAGACGAAAAATTGATGAACGAATATTTGGATGGTAAAGAAATTGCTATTGATGTTTTGAAAACTACTTTGCGAAAGGCAACTATCGCCAATACTATTGTGCCAGTCTTCACCGGTTCCGCTTTGAAAAATCGCGGTGTGCAATTGGTGCTTGATGCTGTGGTTGATTACTTGCCATCACCTTTGGATATTCCACCAGTGAAGGGTATTAACCCTACAACCGGCGAGGAAATTGTTCGTCATTCAAGTGATGAAGAACCATTTTCTGCTTTGGCCTTTAAATTGCAGACCGACCCATTCGTTGGTCAGCTAACTTTCTTCCGAGTTTACTCTGGTTCAATTACTCCAGGAGTTTATGTTTACAACTCAACCACTGGCCGAAAAGAAAGACTTGGTCGTATCGTGCGAATGCAAGCTGATAAGCGTGAAGAAGTAGATATTGTGTACGCCGGAGAAATTGCGGCCGCCGTCGGTTTGAAAGAAGCAAAAACTTCTCACACTTTCTGTGATGAAAGTAATCCAATCATTCTTGATCAAATTGTGTTCCCAGAACCAGTTATCTCTTTGCGTGTTGAACCAAAGACCAAAGCTGATCAAGAAAAAATGGGTATGGCTTTGAAGAAACTTTCAGATGAAGATCCAACCTTTAAAATTGTGTCTGATCCAGAAACTGGTGAAACTGTGATGAAAGGAATGGGTGAGCTTCACCTAGAAATTCTGGTTGATCGTATGAAACGAGAATTCGGTGTAGAAGCTAATGTTGGTAAACCCCAAGTGGCTTACAAGGAAACTATTACTGGTACCGCCGAAGCAGAAAATAAATACATCAAGCAAACAGGAGGTAAAGGTCAATACGGTCACGTCAAGATCACTATCAAACCTTTGGAGAAACTTGAAGAAGGTGCCAAAATTGCCAAGAACGTTACTCGTGAAGAAGGTTTTGAATTCATTAACTCTATTAAAGGAGGTGTGATTCCAAACGAATTTATCCCAGCCGTTGAAAAAGGTATTATTGAAGGTATGGAACGAGGAGTCGTGGCTGGTTACAAGATGACTGACATTTCTTGTGAACTTACTTACGGTTCATATCACGATGTGGACTCATCAGAAATCGCCTACAAGATTGCGGCGTCTATGGCCTTCCAAGATGCGGCGAAACGAGCTAAACCAGTTATTCTTGAGCCAATCATGAAAGTTGAAGTTGTCACCCCTGATAAATTCATGGGAGACGTGGCTGGCCATTTGAACTCAAAGCGAGGCGTGATTGAAGAAATGAGCGAGCGCGGAATGAACAAAGTAATTCGCGCCAAGGTGCCATTGTCAGAAATGTTTGGTTATATTACCACCTTGCGATCAATGACCGAAGGCCGAGCTTCTGTAAGTATGGAATTTGATCATTACGATATTGTGCCTCCAAACGTCGCCAAGGAAATTGCTGAAGCAAGAAAATAATATAATTAATTTTCAAAATCAAAAAACTCTGCTAAAGGCAGAGTTTTTTGATTATCTCGGAAACACATCCACCAATTCATCTGAATAATAGAATTCATAGGCTAGTCGGCCGAAACTGTACTTTTCGCCAGCGATTTCGATTTCCGCTCCGCCAGCTTCGGGATTGGCTTTGGGTTTGGAATTAGCAAAACCGATATTATACAGGGTAGCCAAGATTTCTGGTTTGTCGGAAATAGGGAAGCCAGCTTTTTCCCATTGATTTTCAATCTGTTTTAGGAACAGACCAGCATAAAGATAAGTATAATAATGGTTTACTGGATCAATTATTCTTTGAAAT
This sequence comes from uncultured Candidatus Saccharibacteria bacterium, assembly GCA_964560805.1. Taxonomy (GTDB): domain Bacteria; phylum Patescibacteriota; class Minisyncoccia; order Phycocordibacterales; family GWA1-40-21; genus CAIJXO01. Next base: position 10,700 of record CAZLLX010000004.1, read on the forward strand.
CTTTCGTCTTCAGGGTTGTTTGATTTTAATTCAAGTGTGGGACCAAACTTTGCCATTGCCGCATCACCCAAGTAATATTCAGACTCAGGGTTTTTCAGATTTTCCTCAATCTTAATCAGGGTTTCTCTTTTTAAACCCAATACACCCCAAGAAAATTGCGATTGAACACCCAAAACATTTAGTGGTTCAAAAAACTTTTTGTAAATTTCGCGATCAGAATTGTAGAGTCGAAGTTGTTCAACCAGTAAAAGGCTTGCGAATAATCGAGATCTGATTCCAGTTTCACTTTCTACTTTTTCCAAAACCGATTTTTCTTTTACCATCGCTTTTTTAAGTGTTAAGTATTCGCCAGTATTGAGCCAGGGGTAATCCTGGTTCTTTTCAAGTAAACGTGAATGATTAAAATAATCAGCCTTTTCTACTATCCCGTCTTGTTTTGTTAAACCAGATTTGTTAGCGACAAAGGCTAACATAAGTACGGCACCGATTACTGCAAAGCTGTAGATTATAACGTTAAATATCTTTTTTAACACCTTGAACATGCGGAGATTATAGCACAAAGAAAAAGTTATCCACAGAAAAACTTTTGCACGTTTTTATGGTTGGTTATATAATATCTTCAAGTCGGATTAAATTTGTTGTCCAAATTTAATTATCACTCTTTAGTCGGAAAGATTGAGCCATTTATTAGCTCTTATTCTTTCTTTATTATTTTATGAAAAGTTTATTCTCTCGTTCTTTCGTCCTTTCAGTCTTAGTCTGTACTTTTGTTTTTGGGGCTTTTGTGTCAGCCACAGAAGTAAAAGCGCAGAGTGCTTCGTCAATTTGTTCAACCATTGAGGCTCTAATCGCAGCTGGTGTAATTGCACCAGATAAAGCGAACACTGCTCGGTTGGCCGCTGGTTGTACGACCACCCCAACATTTATTTTCACTCGAGATTTAACTGTGGGTTCTAGTGGCGCTGATGTTGTTGCTCTTCAAAACAGATTAGGTCTTACTCCGGCTACTGGTTATTTTGGGGAAAATACCAGATCTGCGGTTCAGGCTTATCAAACTTCTATGGGAATTCCTGCTACTGGTAATGTGGACGCACAAACTCGAGCAGCCTTGAATGCTAATTCAGTTCCAGTTACATCTGGTAATCTTCAGGCTACTGTCACAGACGCACCAACTAATAGTTTGTCATATAGTGTGGGCGGTCAAGTAACCGAAGTTTATTTGAATGGTAAATTAGGTGTCACTTTGGATGCGGCGGGTGGAGACGTTTATGTTTACACAAAAACAACAGCTGTCTTTGCCGATGATTCAATGCATTCTAAATATGAAATAGCCGAATTAGTTAATACTACACCGGCCGAAATCGTAACGATTCCAGATTCTATGTATTCGGCAATAAAGATTCCAGAGGGTAAAAGTGTTAAGGTTGTTATCTCTGCAAAGGCAGATACTAGCACAATGTTTGCCGGTAGCTATAATTTTGAAGTTCCAACTATCGTTTACGCCCCAGATCTTAATGTCAAAAATAATAAAGAATACTTTCTAAAAGCTGGTACCTCAAACCGTATTTTGATTATTGGTGAAACTTCACCATATATTAAGGAGATTGATACACAAGTTACTGCTAATGGACAAGTTGTTTTGGGGGTTTATGGTCAAAGACTTACAAATTCAGCTGGTTACTTCCAATGTGGTGATGTGGCCGGGGATTTGAAATTTGCGACCGGTATGTCTAATACTGATGACAAATTATTCTTTGATATTAGTAATTTAAAACCAAATGAATATTGTTCGGTTAAATTAGTAAACAAATCAACAGGAGAAAGTAATCGTGCTGGATTTACTGTTCCAGCAAGTTATAGATCACCAGTAAACATCTTTTGGTCGGGTGGTAATAAGAAGGTGATGATTGGTATTGTTGATGATCGGTTTGATCCTAAATCTTCAAAGGACAGCGTTATTCTTGGTTGGATTTCATTAAACGGTGAACAAAAGGGAAACGTGATTTGGGATGGATATATAATCAAAGACCTAACGGGTACCGTAAACTGGAATATTGACTCTTTATCTAATGGACCATTTCGTATCTTGGGTGTAACTGAGGGTAAAACCGGTAACCTTTGTACGAGTGAAAATGGCGATTGTAATTACGTACTAAGTGATAGCTTTGCCTTGTCAACAGATAAAAATGAAATAACAGTTTCGTTTAATCCAACATCAATTAAACTAACTTCTCCAAATGGCGGTGAATCATATAAAATGTGCACAACAATTAATATAAAGTGGAGTAGTAATCTGCCTATTGCTGGTACATCTTATAATATTTCTGCTTTGCCTGTATCAAAGTGTGGTCCGGGTCAAACTTGTGTGGTTGCACCAATTGCTGTTGCAAATAATGTTGCTGGAACAGAATATAAATGGTTAATACCAAATGACTTAGTTGCCGGTGAAATGAGAATTTCGGTTTGTACCGAAGGTAAAAGTATGATCTGCGACACAAGTGACGAACCGTTTATTGTTGTTTCAGCGGTTAAACCCTCGCTAAAGCTTGAACAAAAAACAGTTGACGAGAGTGATTTTAAATCCGGAACAGCTTTGTTGCCAGCAGGAGCCGAATTACTTTTGCACTGGATTTCAGAGAATGCTACGGGTTGTGTTGCATCAGCTAATCCAAAAGTTTCTACTTGGTTAGGTAACAAATCTACTGATGGTTTGGGTTCTGTTGGTAAAGTTGATGTTAGCCGAACCTACAAACTATCATGTACCGGCCCTGGTGGATCAGTAGAAAAATCAATTGATGTCATGGTTCAAGGTAAACCAGTTCCAGTTCAACCGATTCCAGTTACTCCGGTTACCCCAGCCACCACCACCCCAGCTACTACTACACCAGTAGTGCCAGTAAAGCCAAATCCAACTATGCCAACAAACACCTCAATTAAACTAGCTGAAATATACTGTAATAAAGGTGATTGGGTGGGTAAAAACTCGGTTATTGGTATGTGGTTAAAGAAAGACGCCAAGTATAACCCTGATCCTCGTTTTGTCTG
>CAZLLX010000005.1:0-11953 GCA_964560805.1 uncultured Candidatus Saccharibacteria bacterium
AGCACCTCATTTGCAATGAGGGGGTGGCAGGTTCGAGTCCTGTAGGGTCCACCAAACAACGCCGAAAGGCGTTTTTTTGTTTGTGGACCCTAAGTGAGTGATGTTATCACTCGCGTCAGAACGAGAAAATTATGAGACTAGTTATTTCTTTATTCTTTGATATAATTTCTTAATGGAAAGCCAAAAACTTACTGAATCCAAACCACAATTTGAAGTTGCCTATAAGGGTAAGATGTTCGAGATAGTGACCTGGGAAGGAAAACCTGGTGTTAAGTTTGAAGCGGCTGTGCGTGCTCCTGGTGTAAGATTGATAATTGAAACTGAGAAAGGTGGAGAGAAAGCATTACTCATGACTCGTGAATTACGCAGAGAAGCCGATGGTTATGATTTTAGATTACCCGGTGGTAAGGTTTTTGATTCTCTTGATGAACTTGATGCTCACAAAAAAACGGGAGCAGATATTTCACCACTAGTTAAAAGTGCTGCTGTAAAGGAGGGTAAACAGGAAGCTGGTATTTCTGGTGGTAATTATGAAAATTTAGGAGTATCAAAAGCTGGAGCTTCAGTGGAATGGGATCTACATTATTTTAAAGTTACTGACGCTGAAATTGGACAACAAGAACTTGAGGAACAAGAGGTTGGTGACATTGAAACAGTAATTTTATCAGCCGAAGAAATTTTTGAAAAACTCTCTAACAGAAATATTAAAGAGGGACGCAGTGCTGATATGCTTTGGTTATGGCTTCAAAGTAACGGCTTTATAAAGTTTCAAAAGTAATATTAAAATGAAAAAATACGAAGCGGAAATCCGAAAATATTTGAAGGAAAGAAAATGGGACAATTTAAGACCAGGGGATATTGCAAAATCAATTTCAATCGAATCAGCCGAATTGCTGGAGCTCTTTCAGTGGACGAATAATAGTTTAGAGGAAGTCAAAAAAGATAAAGAAAAGCTTGAACAAATAAAAAAAGAATTAGCTGACGTTTTAACCTATTGTTTTGATATGAGTGTTTTACTCGGTTTTGATACTGGTAAAATTTTACTTGAAAAATTAGAAAAAGTTAAAAAGAAATATCCCGCTGAACTATTTAAAAATCGGGATGGTAAAACTGATGCTGGCTCGGAAGAAATTTACTGGAAGATCAAAAAAGAACATAGAAAGAAGGGAGAATAAAATGACAAAATTTATCGTTATTAAGAGAATATTGCGAATAATTTTGTTAATTTATATTGGCTTAGGTTTTGTACTTTATTTTTTTCAAAATAGTTTTATTTATTATCCCGATCAAACTGATTTTAATAATTGTGAGAATTTCAGCCTCGCCGAAAAAGTTACTTTTGGTTTAACACGGATGTATGTGACAAACCGTTCAACAGATAAAGCCATTGTCTTTTATCACGGAAATGCTGGCCGAGCTTGCGACAGAGATTATCTTGATTCAATTTTTGCCAGCCGTGGTTATTCAACAATATTTGTCGAATATGCTGGTTATGCTGACACAAACAAAAAAACCACCTATTCAGCTGTTTTGAAAAACGTATCAGATACAGTGGATTTTCTAAAAACCAAGAAATTTAGTGAAATAGTGGTAAGTGGAGAAAGTTTGGGCAATGGCCCTGCTGCTTATCAGGCCTCAATTTCCAAGGTTGATAAACTGATTTTAATTACTTCTTATAACAACTTTTCAAGTGTGGTGTCTTCGCATTACCCCATATATCCAATTAAACTATTACTAAGGAATAATTACACACCTGATATTTGGTTGGCTAATTATCACGGAAAAGTTTCATTTATCTTGGCTGGTAACGATGAGGTTGTACCAAACAAACTTGGTCAGAAACTTTATAACAATCTAAATACTAAAGAAAAGAATCTGACAATTATTCAAGGTGTGGGTCACAACACAATTTATGAAAGTGATGAGTTTTATTCTTCGCTTCTAAAAGCTTTGTAATTAATTGATTACTTGCCCGTCTATAATAGTAGTCGAATAACTTTACTAAAGTTAATAAATACAAAGTATGGCACATAAAATAAAGGCCATGATGAAAAACCTGAAAAAGGGGTGGAAAAAGGATGCCAAACATCGAACCGAGTTTTAGCATGATTTGAAAGTGGCGGTCGGGTGAATTGTAAAAAAGGGAACAGAATTAAGTAACGAACTTATTAATAAAATAAATAAATAAAATGTCTAAAAATAATATTTTGATGGTGAGCATTATCTTGTTGGTTGTGGGTGTGATTGGCTTGGTGACCAGTTTTTCAACCTTCTTGATGTGGGCGTTGGTGATTATTGGCGTGATTGGTTTGATTTGGGGCTATTCGTATAAGAGTGTCAAAGTTACCATCAACAAATAACAGTGATATAATTTTAAGAGAACTATTCTTTTGTGGCAGGTGCGTTGACGTGTTGCTGAACAGGCACTCGTTGGACGTTGGTCGAACCAAACACCTGCCAACACCCAAATGGGTGTTTTCTTTGTTTGACTGACGGGAGGTTTTGATATATGATTTTGTGCGGAATAGTTTTAAAATCACATGTGGTGGTTTGGACTATTTAGCACACTATGGGAGATTCGAACGTGTCGCATCATTCGAACTGCAAACATCACAAGGGCGGCCAGTTGAAGAGCGGCCAAAAGGGCGGCAAATTCATGTGTCCTGATGAAGGGCGCAAGGTGCCCGTGGATTTGAAGGGACGATGCATCTGCGACTCATGTCCCCGCAGCCGGTAGGACAACCCAAGAACTGCCGATTTGGCGGCCACAGTGATGAACTGTTGGCCGCTGAACTATAATTGGATATTAGATTTACATGAATTCAAAATTAATTAAAATACTAAATACTGGCGGAACGGCGGTTTTGTTGACCGATACTTTGTATGGGATTGTGGGTCAAGCCTTAAACAAAAAAACTGTCGAGAGAATTTATAAAATCAAAAAAAGAAACAAGAAAAAGCCGCTGATTATTTTAATTTCATCAGTTCAAGATTTGAAACTGTTTGGAGTTAAAATTGATAAAGAATTGAAAGCAAAATTGGGCAAATTTTGGCCCGGTCCAAACAGTCTAATTTTACCTTGTGGCGCCCAAAATTATTATCTTCATCGTGGTAAAAAATGCCTCGCCTTTCGTTTACCTAAAAAGAAATCGCTCATCTCCCTCATAAAGAAAACTGGTCCGTTGGTCGCCCCAAGTGCTAATCCCGAGGGTTTACCACCTGCAGAAAATATCAAAATGGCTAAGGATTATTTCGGCGATCAAATTGATTGTTATGTAAAAGGTGGCCAATCAAAGGCACAGGCTTCAAAGTTGATTAAAATCGGTAAAAATGGTGAATTAAAAGTTATTAGATAATTCAAAGACATTTTGTTATAATAAAAAAATGTCTTTAACCATACTACAACTAAAAAACAAACTTGATTCAAATTCAGATATATCAATTATTGATGTTCGTAGTGAAGCCGAAGTTCAAGCTGGCTTGATTCCTGGTGCTAAATGGATTTCAATGTCTGGCTCAGCCAAGGAATTTATGGAGAAAATTTTGGCCTTACCAAAGGAAAAAGCCTATTGTGTTTATTGTGCCTCGGGTGGACGTTCAGATATGGCGGTTTCTTTTATGAAAGAAAACGGTTTCACTAATGTCGAAGATTTAGAGGGCGGAATTTCCTCATGGCTGGCGGGTGGAAATGATATTCAAAGAATTGTATAATTTAATTTATGATTAAAACAAGAACATTTCCACTTCTTTTTCTTTTAATGTTAGTGCCGGGAATCGCCATGTTGATTGGCTCAATTTATATATTAAAGGATAACATTCAATTTGTTTCTAATTCATTAAAAGCAGAGGGTAGGGTTGTAGAAATTCTGTCTGAAAGCTCAGATAATCGAAAATTTTATTTTGCTCCCAGAGTTTCATTCTTTGACTCGGTTGGAAAGGAAATAATTTTTGATTCTAAACAGTATAGCAACAGCAATAATCGCTCAACTTATGAAATCGGAGAAATTGTTTCTGTCTATTATGATAAAAATGATTCCAAAATTGCCAAGATCAATTCATTCTCCGAGCTATGGCTTTGGTTCACTGTTCTCATAATCTTAGGATTAATTTTTACTATCATTGGTTGGGCTGCTTTCAAAGATGCTGTAATATTACCTATTCAGAATCGTCTATTGAAACAAAATCTAATAAGAAATGGAAGTAAGATTGTGGCCAAAGTTCAATCGGTTCATAGGGGAGATGGTTTCTCGGATAAATATGTTATTAGTGCGCAGTGGGTCAATCCAAAAGATAACAAGGTATATGTTTTTAAAAGTGAAAATCTTGTATATAACCCAACCGGTATGATTAAAAATAATGAAATTTCAGTATATATTGATCCGGAAATGCCACAGAAGTATTATGTTGATGTGTCGGTCCTTCCTGAGGTAGTTAATTAAAGTAAAAATAAATTAATGATATTTAAACTATATTTAATTGCCTTACCAGTTTTTGTTGCCCTGGATGCGGTCTGGCTTGGCTTGATTGCTAAAAATTTTTATGCCAAACAAATTGGCTGGCTGTTAAAAAGTACACCTAATTTTTATGCAGCAGCTGTTTTTTACTTGTTATTTGTCCTCGGTTTGGTGGTTTTTGTAATTCAACCTTCAATATTTAAAGGCAGTCTTTGGTCCGCTGTAGGTTTGGGCCTATTGTTCGGTTTAATTACTTATGCCACTTATGATTTAACCAATTTTGCCACCATAAAGAATTGGCCTATTTCTGTTACGGTTATTGATTTAATTTGGGGTTCATTACTTGGTGCTATAGTTTCGACTGCCACTTATTTAATCTATACAAGGATTTAACTCATGAGTGAAAGCTTAAAAACAATATTAAGCCCTGAAGTATTGGCCAATAGCCAGGAAAATGCTAGTGAGTTACTTTTTCAACGTTTAAATTGTCCAATAATTAAAAATCAAATAATTGATTTACTTTATAGAGCAGAGCTTTGGGACGCTGAAAATACCGTTTATGATATACCATCAAAAAATCCTGATGGAACCTGGGTAAGAGATGAAAATGGTAAAATGGTTTTTGCCAAAGAAAAACATAAAGCAAAAACTCGAGAAGAAATTGAAAGAGATTATGAGCAAACCTTGCAGAGGATAATGTCGTTTACAGAAATTGATTTTGGTACTGATGGCCCAACTGGGGGCAGTGCCACAAGTAACGAGATTTTACATTTAGGATGGAAATTACCTCAAACGAATAAAAAACCCACAACTAATCAATGGTCTATTTTTGAAGCACATGAAAAAGGCCATTCTATGAGGCCATTCTCTAAATATAACAGCAAGTTTTTTAAAGATTATTTTTCTAGTGCATTTGATTTATCTCGAGTTAATTACACTCTGGAGGATTATCAACAGTTTTTAGATGTAATTAATAGCCAAAATGTGACTTTCGATAAAGATAGTAAACCACTGGCATACGAAGATCAAAGACAAGAATTTTTCAATTACCTTTTTGATGGAAACGAAATTGCCGAAAGAATGTCTCAGCTTAAAAATTATTTTGGCTTTAAGGGTGATGAGCAATTTACTTTAGATCATTTAAACTATGCCAGAGAACATTATATTAATGATACAGGCGTTGATAACAGTATGATGCATTTTTTTAGTGCTATAACTGACGAAACCGCCCCAGAATTTATTAGATTGATTAATTCTTCTGGTATATAATGTAATTAAACTATGAACAAACAACGCACCGAAGTATATTTTTTGTCAGCCTTATTACTAATTGTTGCAGTCTTAGCATTTTTTATTTTTAAACCATTTCTTTACTCAATGATTTTAGCGGTCGTTTTTGCGACCGTGCTTGATCCAATTCATCGCAGAGTTTTAACTTTGACCAGGAATCGAAAAGGTTTATCGGCTTTAATCTCTACCTTACTATTCTTGATTATTATAATTGTGCCAATATCATTACTGACTACACAGATTTTTAAGGAAGCAACTGGTATGTATGGTTATATAAAAGATGCTGGTTCTGTTGGTTTGAATGAAAAAGTAAATAGCGTTGTATTAAGTTTACAGACCCTGATCCCGATCCCAGCTGATTTTTCATTTGATATTAATTCAATTCTGGAAAAAACTTTGTCTTGGCTGATTAATCACTCTGGCTCAATCTTTAAAAACTTTGCACAGGCAGCGCTTGGCATATTTATTTTTTTGATTGCTTTGTTTTATTTATTTAAAGAAAGACTAAGTCTGCGCGCTAGTTTGATCGCTTTAAGTCCATTGCAGGACGAACACGATGAAGCAATATTTAAAAAATTAACTGGTGCAGTTAATTCGGTCGTACGTGGAAATCTTGCCGTTGCTTTGATTCAAGGTGTTCTAACGGCTATTGGTTTTGCAATTTTTGGTGTTCCGAATCCAACTTTATGGGGTAGTTTGGCGGCTATTGCTGCTTTGATTCCAGGTGTTGGAACTTCATTAGTATTAATTCCGGGAATAATTTATTTGTTCTTGACTGCTGAAATTTCTTGGGCTGTTGGCCTACTAGTCTGGAGTTTATTAGCTGTTGGTTTGATTGATAATTTACTTGGTCCAAAATTGGTGGAAAGGGGAATCAAAATTCATCCATTTTTAATTTTGCTTTCAATTCTGGGTGGTATTACTTTCTTTGGTCCGATTGGTTTTATTCTTGGTCCGCTTGTTCTAAGTTTATTTGTAGCTTTGGTGGAAATCTATCTTTTGTTAAGTAAAAATTAGACAATGTTTTAGCCGGACACATCCATTTGGTACTGTGTCCGGCTGGTTGTCGGCCTTTGCCGTCCCCTCTATTTGGTCATTTCGTGTATGGCCTTGATAACCACGTCTTTACTGAAATAGAAGACGTGGTTGGCTCCGAGAGCCTCGGTCAGGGCGTGATGGGGATCGGTTCGACTGCAGCCACCCGAATTGGCTGAACAGTTGATCGCAATCACTTTTGGGTTTTTGACTGCGGCTGGAAATACGACTGAGTACCCACGAACCCCCCTACTTCCCAGTTCACAGAACACAACAAAATCCCATTTCGATGAGGATGCAATCCTCATGGCCTCGGCCAGATTGTCTGTGGCGTGAACCTCCATCTGGTATTCCTTCGTTGCAAGTTCACTCGCTCGGAGCATCTGCAATCTTCCAATTGGTTTCTCATCCAGAATTAGAACTCTTACAATTTTTTCTTTCACGATAATGCCTCCAAAGAACAAAATCATCCACCGACATGGTAGACGACATTTATAAGAGTATAGCATGTTTCAGAGCAAAAGTCAAACTAATGAGGCTTGTTGTCCGCAATAATCTTTCCATCTTTAAGTTCAATTACTCGGTCACCGAGGGCGGCGTAATCTTGTTCATGGGTCACCATAACGATAGTTTGGCCTTCTTTGTGCAATTCTAGAAAAGCATCCAAAACAGTTTTGGAAGTTTCTGAGTCCAAATTGGCAGTTGGCTCATCGGCAAAAATGATTTCTGGCTCATGGCCAATAGCACGGGCAATAGAAACACGTTGCTGTTGGCCACCAGATAATTGACCGGGCAAATTATGAATTCGATCACCAAGACCAACTCTTTCTAAGGCTTTCTTGGCTTTCAGTGTTGCCTCATTTTTATTTAAACCCTGCATAAGTAATGGCAACATCACATTTTCCAGTGCAGATAAAGATGGCAAAATTGCATAATCTTGAAAAACATAACCCAATTGTTTTAAGCGAAATTTAGTTCGATCTTCGGGTGATAATTTTAAAACATTCACGCCATTAATATGTATTTCACCGTGACTAGGAAAATCCAATAAGCCAAGCTGATACATTAATGTACTTTTACCTGAACCAGATTTACCGGTGATAGCAATAAATTCACCCTTACGGACTTCCAGATCAATACTGTCGATCGCACGTATTTCGGCGTTTCCACTTTTATATATTCGTGTTAAGTTTTTTGTTTTAATCATAAAATTATCTACCTAAAATCGCGTCCAAGGTGTTTTGCTTGACCACAATTTTAGCTGGAACATAACCAGCAATAACCGTCGCAATAAATAAGATACCAGAACGAATCAAGGCTCCACTCGCGGTGGCGACCAAGATTCCATCGCTGAAAGGGAAGTTTATTGGGTGTTCAGCGAAATATGGTTTCAAGAAAAAGAAAACAATAAATGAACCAATGGCGATTCCAGAAACGGCGTAAAATATTGATTGAGCAATATATGAAAACTCAATCGCTCGACTGCTGATACCAATACCTTTCATGATTCCAATGTAACGACGGCGGGTAATGGCGTTCACGAAAATCACAATAAAAATGGTAATAGCCGCTACCACCAAGCCAATTGAACTGATCATATTTCCAAGCAAACCAAAAGTGTCTTTAATATCTTTCAAGAATTTTGGTTGAGCGTCAAGCCAAGTTTGAATAACAGCGGTTTTGTTAAAACCCTGGGCGATCAATTCATCCCGCACTTTATTGGCATCATCTGGATTAAATAATTTAATTGAAATTTCATCCACATTGTAATCGCCACGATTTATTAATTGACGCACTTGGGTGTCGGGCATAAAAATTCTTTGATCAATTCCATCAACTTTAGCTTTCAATACTCCTTTGATTGTGACTTCACGAGTAATATCACCAACCTTCAAACGAACTTTGGTGCCGGTTTCGGCATTACGCAAAAGTGTAAAACCAGGTGACTCAACCGGAGTATATTTAAAAAGCATATTGGCACCAACCAAAATTTTGTCGTAATCATTTGGCTCTAAATATTCACCTTCAACCAAATATTTGCTTAAGCTAGTTACTTGATCTTCTTTATAAGGATCAATTCCGGATAAAACTCCGCCAGATTTATCCAGAACATCAGTAACTCTGGTACGTTCACGATAACCGTCTTCCAGAGTGGCGCCAGCCAAATATCGCGCTGAATAGTTTTGAACTTCGGGTAATGATTCGATAGTTTTTACAATATTATTGCTACCTTCGATGTAATTTTTTTGTTTAGGGGTAGAAATAATCACATCACTGCTGTATTTAAAACGGTTAGCGTCTTCAGATCCTTGAATTAAGCCGACTAAAATACCAGACACAACAACCAGATTCAAAAAAGTTAAGGTCATCACAAAGCTGATCAAAAGGGTGGTCCAAACATTAGCGCGTTTGATTTCTCGCCAGGCTAAAAAGTGAGCCACTTTAAAATCAGTTAAAAACTTTTGCACAAAGTTTGTTTTTATTGTTGATATTGTAACATATTTTTAGTATAGTAAACCAATGATTGAACCAGAATTGAAAGTGGAATTAGATCAAATTAATCAAAAACTTGAGTCAATGGATCGGGCTTTGAATCCCACTCGTTGGCAAATGTTTGTTCAGGGCTTATGGCGTGCGGTTGGTTATATTATCGGTATCGTAATTGCCGCATTAATCCTTGGTTGGGTATTAAATATGATTGGCTTGATTCCGTTTTTGAAAGATTTTTCACAAGAAGCAAAAGCAGTGTTGGAAACTGTTAAAAGATAATTATAAAGTTAATAAAAAATTAAAATGTCATTTTTCAAAGATTTGTTGTTAAAAAAAATGCTTAAGAATCAACTAAAGGGTGTGCCAGAAGATCAACAAAATAAAATTATTGAGGCGGTGGAAAAAAATCCAAAATTATTTTCTGATATCGCGGCCGAAGTACAAGCAAAAATGAAAGAGGGTAAGGATCAACAATCAGCCACCATGGAAGTGATGATGAAACACAAGGATGAATTGCAGGCGTTGATGAAATAGTGATTTTAAGCTATATTTCATAGATGTCATTATCAATCGGAATTGTTGGTTTGCCGAACGTGGGGAAGTCTACTTTATTTAACGCGCTAACACGCAAAAGTGTTTTAGTGGCTAATTATCCATTTGCTACTATTGATCCATCAGTTGGCGTGGTGGCGGTGCCAGATGAGCGCCTGGAGAAATTAAATGATTTTTCAAAATCCGCCAAAAAAATCCCCGCCGCCGTGGAATTCGTGGATATTGCTGGTTTGGTTAAAGGGGCTTCAGCCGGTGAAGGTTTGGGTAATAAATTTTTAACGAATATTCGAGAAACTGATGCGATTGCCGAGGTGGTGCGAATTTTTGAAGACGATAATATTATTCACGTTTCAAATGCCGTGAATCCACTGTCTGATATTGAAACAATTAATTTGGAATTAATTTTTGCTGATATGCAAAGTGTAACCAAACGATTATCAAGTTTGGTGAGTGAAATGAAAAAAGGTAGCAAGCAAGCAGTGATTGAAAACTCTGCTTTGACTAAGATTAAAACCGAATTAGAGGCAGGGCGATTGGCTCAGTCAGCAAAACTGGATGAATTTGAAATTGTTGAAGCTAAAAAAATGTGTCTTTTGACGATGAAACCGATTTTGTATGTTTTGAACAAGAAAGCCGGTGGAAAAAATTTAGATGAAATAAACGACGAACGATTTACCAAGTTGTTAAATTTCTTTAAAGAAACTAATTCTCAATACGTTATTGTTGATGCCGGAATCGAACACGATTTGAAAGATATGGAAGGCGCCGAAAAAAATGAAATGCGTCAGGGTCTGGGTGTTAAGGACGATGGTATAAATGATTTAATTAAAGCTGGTTACAAATTACTTGGTTTGGCGACTTATTTTACAACTGGTGAAGACGAAACTCGGGCTTGGACAATTAAACAAGGAGCAACAGCACCAGAAGCCGGAACCGCAATTCACGCTGATTTCAAAGAAAAATTTGTTCGGGCCGAGGTAATTCATTGGGATACATTATTGTCAGCTGGTTCGTATGCCGTGGCTCGTGAAAAAGGCCTCATCAAAACCGAAGGTAAAGAATATATTGTAAAGGATGGTGATGTAATTGAGTTTAAGATATAATTAATTTTTATTAGTAATTATTAATAATATGAATCAAACAAAAACGACGGCGGGTGATTTCTTTATATATTTTGGTATTCTGATTGGTCTTTATGCTTCAACTATTTCGCTTTTGTCAGTTATCTTTAGTTTGATTAATAAATGGTTGCCCGATACCACCATGAATTACTATTTAGGCAATTATGAGGATTCAAGTATTCGTTTTGCCTTGTCTGTTTTGATTATCTTTTTCCCCGCCTTTATTTATTTGTCACGTTTAGCCACTAAAGCACTAACTGTTAGTCCTGAAAAGAAGGAGATGTGGGTGCGACGTTGGTTTTACTTTTTGACTTTGTTTTTAACCGGTTTGGCAATGGCCATTGATCTATCTTTCTTGGTTTATAGTTTTATTGGTGGTGATGATCTTACTTTACGATTTGTGTTGAAAGTTCTCGCTGTATTTCTAGTCACATTGGGAATCTTTAGATTTTATTTCTATGAATTAAAACGAGATGTAACCGTGGCGACACCAAAACGTAAATATTTAATGTACGGTGTCGTGACCCTGTTTGTGATTGTTGTTGTTACCGCTTTAGTTTCTGTTGGTTCACCAGCGAAACAGAGAAAATTAAATCAGGATATACAAAGAGTAAGTGATTTATCACAAATTAATAATGAAATAAATGCATATTTCGAGAGAAATAGTGCTTTGCCAAATAATCTTAACGATTTAACAAAGACAGGCGGTTATTATGTACCAAATCTTAAAGACCAAGTTACCCAAAAAGATTATGAGTATATTGTAATAGATAAACAAAATTATAAATTATGTGCCGAATTTGTATTGCCAAATCCTGAAACTAGGCAGACAAATATTTGGAAACATGAAGCTGGCCGAACTTGTTTTGAACGAAGTGTAAAATAAATAAAATGAAAAAGAAAATTTCAGTTTACGATCATAAAAAGATTGAACCAAAATGGCGAAAAGTTTGGGCCAAAAATAAATTAAATCAAACCAAGGATAATTATAAAAAACCAAAATTTTATATT
>CAZLLX010000006.1:0-11818 GCA_964560805.1 uncultured Candidatus Saccharibacteria bacterium
CCCAAAACTAACTGACATCTTGGAAAGACAAGAAACTGAACGGAACAAAATAAAGAATAATATCTTATCAAAAAACGCCTAGAAATAGGCGTTTTTTGTTGCTCTAAATTTGCTTGACTTTAATAGGGAAGTATGATAAGATGTATAATGAATCATGAAAGGAGGTTCAGAAATGAACCATGCATACATGAAAGGCTCCCATTTTGTCGAGTGGAGAGCTGTAGGTTGGTACATTGTCGTTGCAACACTAATATTGGTTGGAGCCCTCATTCTTTTTTTCCTGGCTCGCCATGAGGTTGTTGCAATGAACAAAATGCCAACTGTCTATCAATCGACCGTCACCAGGTTGTTCTACGAGAAGGACAGTGCAGGCCACTACGTCCAAATCGATGAACCACCAGCCCCCTATGACCACGTGTGGATAGGCGACGCAGATTGACGGATCATCGACGATATGGCGCCCGCAGGGAAACTCCCGGGGCGCCTATAATAATTTATATATTGCAGAATCAAGTTTTTTCTGTTAAAGTGTCTCTGTCAATATATGTAGGGTTTAAAAATAAATATGCGCGCGTAGCTCAGCTGGTAGAGCATTCGACTGATACTCGAAAGGTCCTTGGTTCGACCCCAAGCGCGCGCACTTTAATAATTTTTATTATTTTATGTTCACACGAAAAACTAAAATTTTAGCCAAGATTGCTGATAACCGTTCAGAAATTGATTTCTTAAAAGAAATATTTAATTCAGGTGCTGATGTGGCTTGGATGAACACCGCTCATCAGGACGAGGCAGCTACTTTGGAAGTTGTAAAAAGAATTAGACAAATAACTAATCTAGTACCAATCGCAATTGATACCAAGGGTCCAGAAGTTAGAACTAAAGATGTTGGTGCGCCTATCGAAGTAGCAAAAGGTGATCATATTATTTTTACCGGTGATCAATCATTTACCGGTGATAAGGTTATTCATGTGACTTACCCAAATTTTCACAAAGAAATACCAGTTGGTGAGGTTATCCTTTATGATGATGCCTTGATTGAAACCGTGGTAGTTGAAAAATTACCTAAAGGTATTAAGTGCGTGGTTAATAACTCTGGATTAATCAAGAATAAGAAAAGTTTGAATGTGCCAAATGTACACATTAAATTACCGGCATTGTCTGAGAAAGATAAAGGCTTTATTCATTTTTGTGCTCAGAATAATATTGATTTCATCACTCACTCTTTTGTTCGCTCTAAAGAAGATATTTTTGAAATTAAAAAAATTACTGATAAGTATCCAGATTACAATCCAAAAATTATTGCAAAGATTGAGAACCGCGAAGGATTTAATAATATCCGAGATATTCTAAAATATTGTGATGGTTTAATGGTGGCGCGTGGAGATTTGGGTGCAGAAGTGGGACTTGAAAATGTACCATTTATGCAAAAGAAAATGGTAGAGGCTTGTTTGGAAATGGGTAAGTATTGTATCGTCGCTACTCAAGCTTTAGAGAGTATGATCAAGAACCCAAGACCAACCCGAGCCGAGGTTTCAGATATTGCCAATGCAGTACTTGAAGGAACTGGTGCAATGTCTATGTCTGGTGAGACCGCATACGGGGATCACCCTTTTGAGGCAGTTAAAATGATGGGTAAGGTTATGAAAACAGTCGAAGAGGTACGAAAAGACCTAGTTCACTTTAATGCTAAACCGGTAAAACCTTCCAAAACTTTTAAGCTGGCTGCAGCCGCAATTAAGAAAGCCGAGAAAGCAAAGGTGTCGGCAATTGTTGCCCTACATTGTGATGTAGAATTTTTACGGGGTCTTTCAGCTTACCGACCAGACATGCCTGTTTTTGCAGGTTGTCATAGAGAAGAAGATGTGAGAGAGCTGCGATTAGCCTATGGTATTTGGCCAGTTCCAATTACGGAAAAAAGTGCTCGTAATGCAATTTCTTATACCAAACATTCACTTAAACCAAATGAAAAAGTAATGGAAATCGAACCAAACAAGAAAGGTTACAAGATTTCGATCAAACCATTTAAGGAGGTTAAATAATAAGGACAACTTTTAAACAAAAACCACCACTTCCCAAAGCGGTGGTTTTTGTTTATGATTAAAAACATGCAGAATTATAAAGAGTATTTTCAGGGTAAAAAGATAACTATGCTAGGTCTGGGTTTACTTGGTAAGGGCTTAAACGATGCCAAGTTTTTGGCGGAATGCGGAGCTGATTTGATTGTGACTGATTTAAAAACCGCTGATCAACTGAAATCATCACTTAAGTTTTTGGCTAAATATAAAAACATCAAGTATGTTTTGGGCGAGCATCGCTTAGAAGATTTTAGGAACCGAGACTTTGTTTTAAAAGGTGGCGGTGTGTCGCTTGATTCACCTTATATTGCTGAAGCGATTAAAAATAATATTCCAGTCAAAATGGATGCCTCGTGGTTTACCGAACTGGCGCCAGAGGCGAAGGTTATCGGTGTGACTGGTACTCGTGGAAAGACTACAACAACTTATTTGATTTATGAATTATTAAAAGCCGCTTCCGGTAAATACTTTTCGGGCCAAGTTTATTTGGGTGGAAATATTCGCGGTTTAGCGACCTTGCCTTATTTAAAAAAGATTAAAGCGGGCGATATTGTTGTGATGGAACTTGATTCTTGGCAGTTGCAGGGTTTTGGTGACGCCAAGATAAGCCCAAATATTTCTGTTTTTACCAATCTTTTATCAGATCATTTGAATTATTATTTGAAAGTAAGTAAAGATGAAAAAGAGGCGATACAGAAATACTTTCTGGATAAAGCCAGTATCTTTGCTAATCAGAAATCAACCGATTATTTGATTGTTGATCAAGCTTTGAAAAAAGTAATTGGCGAACGTTATACCAAACCAATTCACAGCCAAATTGTGTCTTTAATGGAAGGTGGAAGTTTTTATAATGAAGTGAAAAAATGGAAGTTAAAGATTAAAGGTGAACATAATTTGCGTCATGTTTTGCGAGCGGTTGAGGTGGGCAAAATTATGGGTTTGGATCTGGCCTTTATTAAAAAGACTTTAACTAATTTTGCGGGTGTCCCAGGCCGTCAGGAATTGGTTCGAGAATATCGTGGAATTAAAATTTATAATGATACGACAGCCACGACTCCGGATGCAACTTTGGCAGCCCTTGAATCTTTAGGTGATTTAAAGAAGAAAAACCTCGTTTTACTTTTTGGTGGCGCTGATAAAAATTTGGATATGAGTAAACTGGTTGAAGTTTTGCCAAAATATACCAAGGCCCAAGTTTTACTGTCTGGAACGGGCACAGCTAATTTGAAGAAGAATTTTTATTCGGCCACAAACGATATTCCTGAATTTTCAAATTTAAAAGACGCCGTTAAGGCTGCCCTGAAACTTTGTAAGAAAGGGGACACCTTAATTCTTAGCCCAGGCTTTGCTTCGTTTGGTATGTTTAAGAACGAATATGACCGGGGTGATAAATTTATGAAGATTATTAAAAGTCTAAGATAATGTCTGAAAATATTTTAAAACAAGCAAAAAAAGTTTATTTCATCGGAATTGGTGGGATTGGTATTTCAGCTATTGCGCATATGCTGTTACTTGAGGGTAAAACGGTGATTGGTTCCGACCGCGATGAAACCAAAGTCACCGAGGAATTAACAAAAGCTGGGGCAGTTATTTTTATTGGTCAAAAAGCTGAAAATGTTCCAGCCGATTGTGACTTAATTGTTTATACAGTAGCTGTACCGGTTGATAATCCAGAATTTGTAAAAGCTAAAATTTTGAATATACCGATGTTATCTTATCCCCAGACCCTAGATTTTATTTCACGCGAAAAATACACAATTGCAATTTCTGGGACACATGGAAAAACGACAACCACAGCGATGACTGCCAAAGTTTTAATTGATTTAGGTTTGGATCCAACGGTGATTGTGGGTAGTTTATTGAAAAATTCAACTGATCAGTCAACCAGCACTAATTTTGTTTTAGGTAAAAGTAAATATTTAGTGGTTGAAGCCGACGAATACCGAAAATCTTTTCATAATTTACATCCATCGATTTTGGTTATTACAAATCTTGATGAGGATCATTTAGATTTCTACAAAGACCTGGCCGATATTCAAGAATCATTCTTATTTTTAGTGCGTCAATTACCTAAAGACGGTTTTTTGATTTGTGATACTAAATTACCAAATTTGGCACCTTTAATTAAAGAAGCTAAATGCCAAGTAATTGATTATCAAGAAATGACAATCGGTAAACTTTTAGTGCCCGGTGAACACAATCGATCTGATGCTAAAGCGGCAACAGCAGTGGCTAAGGCCCTAAATCTTGATCAGGAAAAGACCTCAAAAGCTCTATCGGAATTTACTGGTACTTGGCGTCGATTTGAATACAAAGGGAAGACTGCGAGCGGCGCTTTGGTTTACGATGATTATGCTCATAACCCACAAAAGGTGAAAGCGGCAATTCAAGGGGCGAGGGAATTGTATCCCGATAAAAGATTGGTGATTGTTTTTCAGCCACATCTCTTTTCCCGCACCAAACTTTTAATTAATGAATTTGCTACCTCTTTTAATCAGGCCGATGAAGTAATTTTAACACCAATTTTCCCAGCCAGAGAGGTTTTTGATCCAACCATCAATTCAGAAATGTTGGCTGAAAAAATAAAACCAAATTGTCCAAAAGTTTCAGTATTTTCTGATTTCAAAAGTATTGAAGAGTATTTAAAAAAGACACTTGATTCAAATGATGTCTTGATTACCATGGGCGCAGGGGAACAGTATAAAATAGGGGAAGCTCTATTAAATAGTTGACATTATTTATAGATTTGCTAGTATATACGCACGAAGCTCATACAGAGCTTTTTATATTAAAAAAGGCATAATTTCATATGGCAAAAACATCAGTTAAAGCACGAGCCAAGAAAGATCCAAAATTTGCCTCACGAGTAGTGAGACGATGTTTCCGTTGTGGCCGAAAAAATGGTTACATGCGGGATTTCGATTTGTGTCGTATTTGTTTTAGAGAGTTCGCTAATCAGGGTAAAATTCCTGGCATTAAAAAATCATCATGGTAACAGATCCTATTGCAGATTTCATAAACGTCCTTAAAACCGCCAATACAGCTAAAAAGGAATCAGTTGTCACTTCTTATTCAAAGATCAAAGAGGCGATTGCTAATGTTCTAGCCAAAGAAGGTTATGTTAAAGCTGTTTCAACCAAGAAAAAAGATACTGGTTTGCTAGAGGTTGAATTAAACTATACAAACGGAGCTCCAAAGATTAAGGAAGTTCAAAGAATTTCAAAGAGTTCACGCCGTGTTTATAAGGGCTTTACTGAAATATTCCCAGCTCGTGGTGGTCATGGTAAATCAATCATTTCAACTCCAAAAGGTATTCTAACTGACCGCGAGGCAGTTAAAGCCAAGGTTGGTGGTGAAGTAATGTTCAAGATTTGGTAGTTAGATTTAAATAAAAAAACAATGTCAAGAATTGGTAAACAAATTATCGCGATTCCAGAGAAAACTGAAGTAACAGTTAATGGTAATGTTGTTACCGTTAAGGGTCCACTTGGATCATTAACTCGAACTTTCTCATCAGACATTAAAGTAGAAGTAAAAGAAGGTAAGGTTTCATTTACACCAGCGGCTAAAAAAGTAAATGTTGATGTTCGAGCAATGTGGGGAACTGTCGCTTCGATTGTGGAAAATATGATCCTTGGTGTTAACAAAGCCTTTGAAAAGAAATTGATTCTTGAGGGTATTGGTTACAAGGTTGATATTGTTGGTACCCAACTTGTTTTCAAGGTTGGTTTTTCACATCAAATCAAAGTAGAAATTCCAAAGGAACTAAAGGTTACCGCCGAGAAAAATAATATTACCGTTTCAGGTATTGATAAAGAATATGTTGGTCGCTATATTGCTGAATTACGTGCCCTAAAGAAACCAGAACCATATAAGGGTAAGGGTATGCGTTATGATACCGAAGTAATCCGACGTAAAGAAGGTAAGAAAACTGTCTAGTTAAAATAAAAAGTATGAAAAACGTTAACAACAAAAAACTTAAAGTAGCAAGACGACACAAGCGAATCCGCGCTCGCGTTTTTGGTACTGAGACAAAACCCCGTCTAGCAGTTTTTAAATCAAATAAATATATTTACGGTCAATTGATTAACGATGAAGCTGGCAAGACCCTACTTTCACTGTCTTCAATGAAAGTAAAAGGCAAGACTTTTACCGATCGATGTATCGAAACTGGTAAAGAGATTGCCAAGAAAGCTTTGGCGGCTAAGATTGAAGCTGTCGTTTTTGATCGAGGTGGTTTTAAATATGTTGGCCGAGTTAAAGCTTTTGCTGATGGTGCTCGTGAAGGCGGTCTTAAATTTTAATAAAAAATATGGATACTACAGAAAATAAAAATACAAATACTCCAGTTGCGCCTGTGGCTACTCCAGCTCAAGTTTCAGCTGGTCGACCTTCTCGTTTTACCCCTCGTGGTCCAGAAGGTGATAATCGATCTCGTGGTCCCCGCAAGCCAATGGGCCGAGATTCTCGACCAAGAAGTGAGTTTGAACAAAAAATGCTAAACATCCGCCGAGTGGCTCGTGTGGCTACTGGTGGTCGCCGATTCCAATTCAGCGTGGCTATGGTGGCTGGTGATAAAAAGGGACGAGTGGGTGTGGGTTTGGGTAAGGCAAATGATACTTCTTTGGCTATTGATAAAGCTTTGCGTGATGCGAAAAAGAATATGGTTACTGTAAATTTAACTAAAACATCTTCAATTGCTCATGAGGTTAGCTGTAAATATTCAAGCGCTAGAATTGTAATGCGACCGGCCGCTGGACGTGGAATCGTGGCTGGTAGTGCTGTTCGAAATGTTCTTGAATTAGCTGGCATCAAAGATGTGTCTGGTAAAATTCTTTCTGGTTCAAAGAACAAGTTAAATATTGCTCGCGCCGCTATTCAAGCTTTGTCTCAACTAGAACCAGTCGTATCTAAGCCATCAACCAAGGTTGCTAATAAAGTCACTAAATAACTTTTAATTCAATGCAGATACATAATTTAAAACGAAAGACCCCAAATAAGAAAGTGATGCTTGTTGGTCGTGGTGGTAAACGTGGTAAGACTTCTGGCCGAGGAGGTAAGGGTCAAACTGCACGTGCTGGTCACAAAGTTCGTCCAGAACTTCGAGACATGATCAAGCGTTTGCCAAAACTTCGAGGTTATAGCTTCCAATCAACTAGCCATGTTAAGAATCCAGTTGCTCCGGTAAATCTTGATGCTTTGGAAACTGTCTTCAAATCTGGTGCAATTATCAAGCCATCAACTTTGACAGCGTCTGGTTTAATAGTAAAATACAAAGGCAAGAATCCTAAAGTAAAAATTTTGGGTTCGGGCGAAATTACTAAAAAAATAACTGTTGTCGGCTGTCTTGTTTCAGCTAGCGCTAAAGTTAAAATCGAGAAGGCCGGCGGAAAGGTATTGTAAAATACAATGAAAAATCTTTTCACTAAACTATCTTTGGTCATTAAGGATCGAGTTTTAAGACGTCGAATCCTTTTTGTTGTTGGTGCACTTGTGGTTTTTAGAATCTTGGCGACAATTCCTGTACCCGGTGTTGACGCTCTCAAGCTCCAAGCCTTTTTATCTGGTTCAGCCGGAGATATTTTTGGTTTGTTTAACATTTTTTCTGGAGGTGGATTATCAAATCTATCGATTGTGATGCTTGGTGTTAGCCCATTCATTACCGCTTCAATTGTGATGCAACTTTTGACCATGATTTTCCCAAAGCTAAAACAAATCTATCAAGAAGAAGGGGAGGTGGGTCGGGCAAAATTTTCTCAATACTCACGCTTATTAACTGTACCACTTTCAATTTTGCAAGCCGGTGGTTTCTTATTGCTTTTGCAAAAATCAGGTGCAATCGTTCATTTAACTTCACTTGATTTAATTACCAATATTGTGATTGTTGTGGCTGGTTCATTACTATTGATGTGGATCGGAGAATTGATGACCGAATTCGGTATCGGTAATGGTACTTCTTTAATTATCTTCTCTGGTATCGTCGCTCATTTGCCAACTACCATCAGTCGAACTTTTGTAACCTTTTCTGCCGCTCAGATTCCATTGTATGTTGGTTTTATTGTGGCGGCCGTTCTAATTATTTGGGGTGTGGTTATGGTGACCGAAGCTGAAAGACCAATCCCAATCACTTATGCCAAAAGAGTCCGCGGTTCAAAGGTTTATGGTGGAGTTTCAACTTATTTGCCATTACGCTTGAATCAGGCAGGTGTTATTCCAATTATCTTTGCCTTGTCTATTTTGCTTTTCCCACAAATGATTTTCCAATTCTTATCCACCGCTTCAAACGCAACTGTTCAGGCTTTTTCTGCTGGTGCTCTTAAGTTTTTGACAAACGATTGGTTCCATTCAATTTTATACTTCATTTTGGTTTTCTTGTTTACCTATTTCTATACTGCTGTTACTTTTGATCCTTACGCAATTTCAGATAATTTACAAAAGAACGGAGCCTTTATTCCCGGTGTTCGTCCTGGTCAAAGCACTTCAGAATATGTTGCCAAGGTTTTGACTAGAATTACGCTTGTCGGTGCTCTTTTCTTAGGTTTGATTGCGGTTTTGCCCCTGGCTTTTAAAGGTATTACTGGTATTCAGTCATTAGCTATCGGTGGTACCGCTCTGCTGATCGTTGTCTCTGTGGTTATTGATTTGATTAAAAAAATTGATGCCCAAGTTTCAATGAGAGAATATTAAAATTTATTTTTACAAAAACCGCTCAATTGAGCGGTTTTTGTTTGTCCATTTTGTAATTTTAAGGTAATATCAAAATATGAAATTTTATGTTGTTGGTACGCCAATTGGTAACCTCGAAGATATCACACATCGAGCTATCCGTATTTTGTCTGAGGTTGACTTGATTTTATGTGAAGATACAAGGGTAACCAAGAATTTATTAAACAAATATAATCTTAAAACAGCAACTTTTAGTTATCCGTCTGACAATCAAGCAACAGACACGAAATTTCAAAATATATTTAAGCAAATTGAAGAGGGTAAGACCTTGGCTTTGGTTTCAGATGCTGGCACACCGACAATTTCTGATCCAGGATCGGTGCTGGTTGCTAAAATAAAAGATAAATTTCCTGAGATTGAAATAGTGGCAATTCCTGGACCAAGTGCTGTAATATCGGCGCTATCGATTTCAGGTTTACCAGCTTCTGATTTTGTTTTTCTTGGTTTTTTACCTCACAAAAAAGGAAGAGAAACCTTGTTTAAAGAAATTGCTGAATCTGAAAGGGTGATGGTTTTTTATGAAAGCCCGCATCGTGTTTTAAAAACACTTGAATCATTAATCAAATTTGTACCAAACAAAAAAATTGTCGTTGCGCGTGAATTAACCAAGATTTTTGAACAAACTATCTCTGGTACACCGAATGAAATATTTGATTTTTTTACTCAAAACCCAGACAAGGTTAGGGGTGAGTTTGTGTTTATGGTGTCAGAGAAGTAAAAATATGTTATATTTATGTAACTAATTAAAATGATATGAAAAAAATTTCTTCAATAACAATTTTGGGAGTATTAACTTTATTAATTGCTTCACCCTATATTGCCGTTTCGCGAGTTTGGAAAGATTATATTTTAATGATTATTGGTTTGGTGATCGTGGTACTATCTTTAAGTTTACGAAAAGAATTACATAAGGTTATCAGAATTATCCACGGAGCTGAAGAACTAAAGTCTGATACTTATGTTGAAAATAATCCACAATAAGTATTCATACTTTCTTCTGGTCGTCCTGGCTATATTTTTACTGGCATTTTTTGTTCTACCTAATATATTTGGACCAGTTGTAATTGGTGGAGAAAAGAATAACAAAGAGGCTGGGGTTATACCACCGGTTGTTAAAAAAGTAGTTCAACATGTAAAAACTCCAAATTCAGTTAAGGCTATTTATATGTCTGCTTGCGTGGCAGCTACTCCAAGTTTTAGAGATAGACTAGTTAAATTAATTGATGAGACTGAATTAAATTCAGTTGTAATTGACATCAAAGATTATTCCGGAACTATTTCATTTGAAATTAATAGTCCTGGGTTTGAAAATCATAGTGGTGGTGGTTGTCGAGTGGCAGATATGGCTGGTTTTATCGAGAATTTACACAATAAAAATATATATGTAATTGGCCGAATCACCGCTTTTCAAGATGCATATATGACCAAGAAACATCCAGATTGGGCAGTGAAGAAAAAAACTGACAAAACTTTAGTTTGGAAAGATCGAAAAGGTATCAGTTTTATTGATGCTGGTAATAAAGATATGTGGCAGTTCCTGGTTGATCTAGGTAAGGCTTCTTATGAAATAGGTTTCGACGAGTTAAATTTTGATTATATTCGTTTTCCTTCGGATGGAGATATGTCTGATATTTATTTTCCACACAGTAACAACGTCTTGATTCAATATTCAACCAGCACAATTCCTGGCAAGTCTGTTGTGCTTAAAAACTTTTTTGAGTTTATTCACGACAATTTCAAAGATACCGACATTGTCACTTCAGCTGATATTTTTGGTATGACCACAATAAATTATGATGATTTAAATATTGGTCAGGTTTTAGAAGATGCTGCGCCTAATTTTGATTATATTGCGCCGATGGTTTATCCGTCACACTTTCCACCAGGTTTTTTGAATTATAAAACCGTAGCCGAAGTTAATGCTCACCCGTATGAGATTATAAAATATACAATGGGTGAGGCAGTTAAAAGATTATCGATAATAGGCATTAGTCCGCTTAAATTAAGACCGTGGTTACAGGATAATGACTATCCAGTAACCTATACGCCAGCAATGGTTAGGGCTCAAATTCAGGCTACTTATGATGTTGGTCTAACCTCATGGATGCTTTGGGATGCTGGAAATACTTACACAAAAGAAGCGTTAAATACTATATAATCTTTATTAATTGACCACACCGTGTTTGGGTGTATAATTTAAAAATGATTATTAATAAGACAATTCAAACTTGGTCATCTTTTGTTTAATTAAGACGTGAAGAAATTTAATAGATCTTAATATAAAATAAACTATGGAAATGCAATTAGATTTGAAGGGATTAAATAACGAGTGTTTATGCGGTTCAAAAAAACTAGCTGGTTTTTGTTGTAAAAAGGAAGAAAAATGTCCATGTGGTTCTGAAAAAAAAGCCCAAGATTGCTGTTTTAAGGTAAAAGAAAAGGCTGAAAATAATTAACTATATGTCAGTTTTAAAGTCTTACCGCAAGGCAGTTGCCTATGTGGAAAGTTTTTCGAATACCTCGTGTAATTATCAAAACACCAGGCCTGATCCAGGTATTTATATCTCCAGAACAAAACATCTTTTATCTTTAGTTGGCAACCCCGATAAAAAAATTGAATTTATTCATGTTACCGGCACTGCGGGTAAGGGAACAGTCTCCGCCATGATTCATGCTGGACTTGTTTTGTCAGAAAAGAAGGTGGGGCTTTTTAACTCACCATATATTACATCAGTAATTGATCAAATTAAGGTCGGTGAAGAATATATATCACCAAAAGATTTTGCTAGGATTCTAGAAAAGATAAAGCCATGTATAGAGAAAGTTAGGGTTGGGAAATGGGGTCAACCACTAACTTTTGAAATATTGTTTGTTATTGCGTTGCTTTATTTTGAGGAAAAAAAATGTAATTGGGCAGTAATAGAGGTCGGAATTGGCGGTCGTTTTGATGCGACTAATGTAATTTCAAATGTGAAGGTGGCTGTGATTACAAATATTGATTATGATCATACAAAAAT
>CAZLLX010000007.1:0-11382 GCA_964560805.1 uncultured Candidatus Saccharibacteria bacterium
TTACCATCTGGATATAATTTAGCCTTTGCAAACCAATCCGTTGGAAACTCATTCTGACAATCACGCAAATAACGACCGCCAAAGACTCCTAGTTCCAACATTTGTTTGGGTGTTAAATCCGGTTTGAATTCAGAATCAAAATTTTTGCCTGCCGGCTCTGTACATTCGTAGGTATAACCAGACTGCATTTTGTCATTTACTATCACTTCTTTTTTCATTAATCCATTATAACAAAAAATCCCCAGCCGTTAAGCCAGGGATTTTTGTTTAAAATTAATTTAGGATAGGTGCTTTGAAACAAGTTTGGTCATTTCAAACATGTTTACAACCGTTTTGCCACCAAAAACTTTCTTTAGGGCAGCATCAGCATTAATATTTCTCTTATTCTTTTGATCCTGTAATGATGAACCCTTTCTTAGACTACTACCTTTTTTACCATTATCATCTTCATAGTCATCACCCTTGATATACATCCATAATTTCTTAACCACCTCAGATCGAGGCATAGGACCGTTACCAACTACAGCCGCTAGATCAGCGCTGACAGTCAATGGCTTCATAAAAGCAGAATTTGTTTTTGCAGGCATTTATTTAAAATAATTAATTAATAAATTACCCTGGTATTATAGCATAAAATGCTATTTTTTGCCAAAGTAATCAAGTAAGGCCTTACTTCCCGCCAGATTTTTTTCCCACTCAATCACTTCATGTGTTTTAAGTTCAACTGTGATAGCTGGAATGTTTATTGAAGCCAACCAATCTTCGGCGGCACCAGTAACCGCATAACTATCAAATGTCTTTGAAGCGGCATAACCAGAAGCAGCGGCATACAAATCCATTATTTTAAGTGTGCCCGGCAAAATTCCATTTTTACAAGCTGAGGCATAAACCGCATTTGATTGACTGTGCCAAAATATTACCGCCAATGGTTTTTTGGCCAAGAAAAAATCTCGCATCGTAACTGCCTCTGGTTCGGAAAATGGAGCGGTACCAGCACTAACCGTTTTACCCTGCCACATCGCTGTCGGCGCCCAATTACAATCAAAGTTTCGATTAAGATCAACATTATTAGCATTAAAGCGTCCTGGCTTTGTGGCTTCAACACTTGGGGCATCAGTCGCCAAGAATCTTCCCTCTTTACCAATCACTTTAAAAACACCGTCTGGATTAGCGGAAGGAATAACTGAGATAGTTAAATTAGCTGGTACAACTTGAGGATTAGCTTTTAAATAATCAATAAACTGATAAGCCAACACAACACTGTTCCATTCATAACCACCATGAATACCGCCGACAAAAATCAAATTTTGTGGACCCTGACCAAAATCATAACTTTCAATCGCGCGATTCTGAACCGTTTTACCAATTACAGTTATTTTTGGATCTTTAGCAATTATCACAGGTTCAACTTTAGGTTTTGGCCAAAAATATACAACCGAAATAATAATTGCCACCAAAATAATGGCAGCAATTATTATCTTTTTCTTAGAAAAAGTTAGCATTATTTAGCGAAATATTTTAGAACTGATTCAACGGCTAACTTGTTCTTGGACCAATCAATATTAGTGTGATCAGACAAAAGAATACTTACTGAAGGAACACCGATTTTGGCTAGCCAGTTGGTCATATCACCAGTAGTTTCATAGAAATTGAATTCGGCATAAGCAGGATATCCAGAAGCCTTGGAAACAGCGGTCAAAAGGCTCTTAGTGGTTGGAAGAATTCCAGTATGGCAGTTAGCCGCAAAGACACCGTTAGCCGCACTATACCAAACGATAACGGCTTTTGGATTTACTTTTTCAATATAATTCTTGATTGCCAAAGTTTCTGGTTCAGAGAAAGCCGCGGTACCACCAGAGACATTTTTTGATTGCCACTTGGCATTAGCTTGCCAATCACAATCAAAGTTTCGGTTAAGATCAACATTGTTACCGTTAAATCGGCCAGCGGTTAATTTACTATCAACTAATGAAACATCAGCTGAAGTGAATGAGCCGGTTAAAGAAGTAACTTGAGCCAAACCATCAGGATTCAAAACTGGAATAACAGTGACTTTCTCGTTGGCCGGAACAGCGATTGTTCCACTTTTCAATGAGTCAATCACATTATAAGCCAATACGGATGTGTTCCAAGCATAACCACCATGAATACCACCGACAAAGATAACTTCGTCAGCACCGGTTCCAAAATGATAAGCATTAATTGGTTTACCCATTACCGAGTTACCAATTACGGTTAAATCTTTATTTTCGGTTTGGGTGGTAGTAGTAGCCAAACCATTGGTTACATCATCACCATCAACGGTAACCTTCTTTGATGAAGTACTAACTAATAAATAAACACCTAGAACTATTAATAAAATTACAACAATTGCAATGATTATTTTTTTCATAACCATTACATTATATCACGAAACAAAAAAGGCTGAACTGTTGATAACTATTTAACCCAAAAATAAACGGCTGTCAGAACCAAAATAGCGATTATAAATAGGGCCCAATCTAATTTTCTGTTGACAGTCTTCAAATTTTCTTTTGTATCTTTTACCCTATTAATTGTATATCGCGCCTCATCGATGGTATCCACCACCTCGTTCACCTTATCGGTCACCGCAAAAATTTTATCAAGTAATCCCATATATTTTTTATAAATTATTATTAAAAGAATCCTTCAAATTTTTTTAAATCGTCTCCCACTTCCCATGGATTTTTACCTCGATGAGCAGCATTTCTAAAATATTGTTTATCGCCTGCTGGCCTTGAAAAATGTTCACCAAATAAAAAGCGAATCGTATCTTTATCGCACTTAGCGGGATCGGTATCCACGCCGGTAATTTGAACAATTTTTTCACCCAAATCTGGACCACCTTTAACCAAAATAATTTCTGATTTACCAGAAGCAAAATGCTCACCGGTCGCATCCTTAATGCCTTGTGGTAAATCTGGATACATTTGTCCTAACACAAAATCAATTGGTAACTTTTTTTCAACCGTTTTTTCGATATGCAGACCCCGTCTTTTCAGAATACTATGAATTCGATCCCGATTTCTAAAGGCATCAGGCTTTATCACCACAATTGCCAAACCGCTTTCTGGATCAATAGCGATATCAGAACTCTCAATTAACTTTTCGATTGTGGGTTTTGGTTCAAATTTCTCGTTCATCTTTTTATGAATTCACTAAATGTCATTTTAACATAATCCTTATCACGAATACCGTTTAACTCGTAAATCTGAGTAGCTGAACAGATTTTTTTGTCTTCCAATTTAAAACCTAAATCCAAGACGGCTTGGTCAACCGATTTCCAATCTTCACCTTCGATTTCAAGATATGGCTCAAGTTTGGGCCAGGTATCAATATCAAAAGTTAAATTATCTTTTAACCAAGTTACCCTCTTTTTCTCTTGAACGAATTTTTCTACCATACCAATTTTTCGTAAAAATTCGGCGGTTGTTTCATAATCTGAAACCTCAACTTCCACCTCCTCCATTCCAGAGTCATTAGCCCCTGCCTTTACGCCCAATCTTTTTTTATAGGCTAAAGTAATTTTATTTCCGTCATCACGTAAACGCACCCAGGCCGCTTCTTTGTCCATTGGAAAACCTGGATAATCAAATGAAATAGAACGAAATAATTTTTCATCCAATCTTTTAGCTCCAAACTTGGCTAATTTATTTTCAAGTTCTGAAACATTAATATTTAGTATTTTTACTTCTATTTCTTGGGCCATAAACTTTTTCTTTTAATAAATACCGTCATTAGGGTATTCGTTATTATCATTATAATCGAATGGAAGGTGGTCGCCAAGTTATAAGCGCCAAGAGAAAAGAGGGTTAAAATATGACGGGTCACATTCATTTCATACAATAAAGGCCGTTCAGTTTCTGGATTAAACCAGGTTTTACGTAGGGTAGGAATGAACGCTACCAAATCAATCAAAACTACAATTACGATTGAAATCGTTGGATCTTTAGTTAAAGCCCAAGGAATCAAACCAAGCAAAGCCACAATTAAAAACAAATGATCGACTTTTTTAATTGGATTTAAATTCCCTTTCTTAAATACAAATTTTAGTGAATAAAGAAAAATTATAATAGTAAAGGCTTCGGCAACACCGATTGGCAATAAGGCAATTCCCGCCCCTTTTTGCCACTGGCCAAAAAAATTTACTAGTGAAACTATAGACCAAATAAACCAAGTATAAGGATGTGGTCTGATAGCGCTCTTGAAAGTATCTTTTAAATAAGAAATGTTTCCAAAAATAGCTAGTATGGCCGCAATAATCGCAATAATTTCTTTCATTTATTTAGTGGTCTCGCGAAAGGTTACTCCGGCAGGCAAAACAAACTTACTTTCATCAACGGTCCAGGCCTGACAATCATAATCACCAATTTTTTCGGCGTTAAAACTGTAAGAGCCCTGAGTTCGAGTCGAGGTATCAGCCGCTTTTACTTCAGCATCAACCTTGGTTTTAAAACCGAATTTTGGCATCATCGAAGTCCAGGTATAGGTATATCCATCTCGCACAATAAAACCGGTATCAATTGATAGATTTTGAACTTTGCTATTAAACTCTCCTCTGATTAAACCTTTTGAAAGATAAACTGTTCCTGTTGTGTCTGTTCCGTCTACAGATTGATTAACAGTACATTTATAGGCACCCATCCCTCTCACAAATTCAGAAAAAGCCATCTTCTTAACAACTGTCTTATCTTCAACTGGCTTACTTGAATCAGTTTCGGGTAAAGAATTAATTATTTCTTCATTTTCAGAGTTGGTTTTATCATTTTGTGAATAAATTAATGCTCCACCACCAACCACCACAACTACTCCAACAATAATACCAATTAAAGTCTTTGACATAGATTATTACAAATTATTATTCTTTTTTATAAATAGGCTAGAAAGAGAAAGGATAATTGAAAAAATCAATGCTGCCCAGAAAGAACTGACGGCAAAACCTGGCACCAACCAAGAAGCCAGCATAATCAATAAAGCATTAATTATTAAAGTTGATAGACCCAAGGTTATGATTGTTAGTGGTAAAGTTAATAGTACTAAAACTGGTTTAATAAAGGCATTAATGATTCCCAAAATTAAAGCTAACGCTAGTAAACTGACAAAGCCATCGGCACTCACGCCAGGTAAAACATAGGTAATCACGCCAATCACCAAAGCGTATAAAAACCAACGAATAATAAATTTCATATTATTTTATCTGTGATAGTCTTTTTTTATAATATTCAATAGTATCTTTTGCTTCATAACCAATTTCACCATCATCAAGTAGACCAAAAACCTCTGGAAAATAACCGGGGCCATTTTTAAAAAATTCAGCTTCCTTGAAATCTGGATTCTCTTCAAGCATTTTCAAGTAATCAGACCAAGCGGCTAAATTTTTTTCAGCTGCTGTCAGAAGAAAATCCTGAAAAGACACGGTGTGATTTCTAAAAAAATCTTCAGACACAATTTCAATTAATGGCATTCCTAGTCCGCCATATATATGAGCATAGCTTTTACTTCTATTCGCTCTCTCTGGTCTTATTGCTAAAAATTCTTTGGCCGATTGCAACATACCCTCTCTCCTTCGAACGATTTCTGCATCAGCACCAATATTTGACTCGTGTTGGTTCATGTTTAAATTATATCACAAATAACTAGAGATTAAAATAAAGCTTTATACACTTATCCTCATCTGGAATCAATGGCATTTTTAGGGCCTCTTCGGGTGTCACCCAAGTAAAAGCTTTGTGACTCTTAAGATCGATTTTAACATCAGGTTGTTCCGATAATTCAGTTGAAAAAATGTGATAAACAAAATCTAAATCTGGGTATTTTACATAAACTTTTCGAAAAAACTCTAAATTCTCTTCTTTAAAAATTAATCCAGTTTCCTCTGAAATTTCTCGGACTAAACCGCTAACGACACTTTCGCCTTTTTTAATTTTTCCTGACGGCATATCCCAAGTATTTCCCTGAGGTTTATGATCTTGTCGGTGTAAAAACAAAAGTTTGCCCTTGCACTGAATCGCACAACCCGCCACCTCCAAACTGTCATCGAAGTTTTCAGGTTTTTCTAAAAAAATCATGCAATAAATTTTAAATGGTTACTTAAACAAACTTCGGGCTAAATCGGCCTTACTTGCATCAATTACACCAATTTCAATAAGTAAATTAATTAGATTTAGAATTGAGCTATTTGATTTATTTTGAACTGAATAGACAACTAAATTACCTTCGTTTGGAACAAGTGGTGAAGACGATTTATAATAATTAGAAACCGTAGTCTTATCAAGATTAGAAAAACCAGTCAAAGAAAATAAATATTCATCGATATAACCGCCTTCAAAGCAATCCCCTTTGGCTGATGATAAAATCGCAATTCGTTTATCAAAACCAGGAATAGAGTATCCTTGAAAAGTGAATGGTTGATCTAAATTACATCCAGGAACTTTAAAATCACCTACTTTTACATTATTCTGATAAACTTCAGCTAAAAATTGTCGACGTTCTACCTCATTAAATTCTGGATATTTTTCTTCAGAACTAAAACTGACTTTGATTGAAATATTATTTTTCTTAAAATTTAAAGAATTTAGTAGTTTAAAGTCTTTAGTAATTTTATTTAATTCTTGACCGACAATATTTTGCCCTTCTTGCCAATTAGCTGATTGTGATAATTTCTCGCCCTGATCACAAGAAAAAGCCACATCAGTTTTGCCAGTATTAAGAGATAATTTTAATAATTCTGGCGGACAACCTTTGCCACCAAAATTATTTTTAACGAAATACACCGATTCATCTTTTGGGTTATATTTAAAATCACTAATGGTCACTTCCCCACCCACGGTGGCTAAAGCCGAATTTGTAATAAATAAACCAAATACAATGACTAACAATATTTTAAGTTTCATAATTATATTATAACACAAAATTAGACATTAAATAATAAGAAAGCCGACCTCACTCCAGGTCGGCTTTAAATTAAATATAAAGAACTCTTCTAACTATTTGATTACCGTGCCCAACTGAATACAGTCAGGCGCTCCGTGGACAGACTTGTCTTGTCTGGCAGTTATCACCACGTCTGCCAGGCCTCGGTTTACATACTGCACGATTACTCGCATAAACCAAGAACCAGTAACCTGACGCATCCCCTTGTCGACGAAACAAGAAAATGTTTGTGGTTGATTCTGTACTTCTTCCTGAATAATCCAATCAAGTTTTGACCGAGCCGCCTGTTCAAGGGCAACAGTAAAACTTGGATCATCCGAGAATATTGTACCCTTCATACCACTCGAAATCGAACGTTTCAGGACATATCGTCTGCCCTGACACATTCTTTCGACTTCGCTTTGGCCTGCCCCCAGACTGCCAACCAACCTTGTTTCTGGAACATAACGCCTTATGACCTGAAGCGACTTTCGACCAATAAAGGTTCTAAGGACGCTTTCCAAGTCTTCGTCGACACCATCGTTCCGCAACAAGGCCAAAACCCCTTTTGAGCCCAAAAAAGGCTTTGGTGGAATGATGAAACGCACGTCACCATTCTTGTATGCTGGCAAAATTGCATCATACAAGTGAGGCCGAGTATGCAGAAATGGTAAATCGAGAAGTAAACCAGTTGTCAGTTCTTGATCGTTGGCCCGCGCCTCAGATATCAAGACACACTCGATTCCATTCAATTCCAATTCACTTTTGGCAATCAAGAATTCCGGCAGGTAAAACCTTTCTCGATCACCGTAGAAAATTTTCAACTGATTGTATCCCTGCGATTTAACTTCATCAGCTAACCGCTTGGCTGTACCAGGTAAAAATTTTCCGTTTGGCTCTATCGCCTGAGCAAACCGACGACACAACGTGGAATAACCGACTCCGTGTTTGTTGTGTCCGTCAATTTCAGCAATCCTGAAGTGACCATCTTGATCAATCATCAGATCCACCTTCAAGAGCTTTGGAATATGGCGGATGTTCATTCCCTGAAGTCCCAAGTATGATTTCGGAACTCCAGTTGAAAACACTTGCCGAATCCGCCGCCAGACGCCGCTGTAATTCAACAACGGGTCGAACACGATAGTGGCCATATGCGACAGTCCCAAAAGACTGTCGTACAAAGCCAGTCCAAGTTCTTCCAAATCCCGCTTTTGCATTTCACTGATTTGAAAGACATTTGGTGACAATTGGAAACCATGCGTTTCCTTGCCGCCATTAGCCCACAAACCAGAGTCACCAATAACCTTGAGCAGTTTCGTATACATGACCAACTCCTATCCTTGGGTATAACCTCAAACCATTTGAGGCTACTGAATGAGTTCCAAAAATTAGTATAGAAACACACACAACAAACCCAAATGAGCTTTGTTAGTCCAATACCAATAATTAGTTTTTACAAATTGTTTATTCATATATTTTAATGATGTCATTAATCTTTCTAATATCGTTCACAATAAAGTTCGGCTCTTCATCTTTATTCTTTACTTCTTCAGAAGCGAATTTACCTTGTTTTAACCAAATTGTTGTAAAGCCAAGCTTGTTACCTAAAAAAATTTCATCACAAAGTCTATCACCAATAACAATAGTTTTTTCGTCCTGCTCAACAAATTGATTGAATAACTCTAAAGTTTTATCTTCAACAAAAAATACTTGCTGGAAATACTGTTCAATATTCAATTCCTTAACTCGACCAAGCCGAGAAGCTTCAAACCGACTAATTAGATATAATTTATGTCTTTTTGATAATTCTTTAAGCAAATCCAAAACACCTAAGTATAATGACTCGGTTTCTGGGTTAAACAATGTTCGGTTGTAATCAAAAATAATTTTCATAATAAAACAAAACTGGCTCTTGTGGAACCAGTTTTGCACTAAATTTAAGTTTAAAAAATTAGCTAACGCAAAGAGACTGGTTCACATGAATTAAACCAGTAATAGTAACTTGTATTAATTTTTACTATCTTTACCATATTACAAGTATAGCATTTAAATTTTAGGTGGTCAAATACAAGAGAAAGCCCCGACCGAAGGTCGGGGCTTTCGAGAACTTGGCGAAGGAATCGCTATTCTCGATTCAGAGCACTGATGATGGCTCTGATAGAAGCCAAAGGAATACTGTCGTCCACCCCCACTCCAAAACGCTTGATGCCGTTTGGAAACTGGATTTGAACATAAGAGATGGCCGTGGCTTCGGCGCCAGCTCCAAGCGAATGCTCGGACTGACTGATTACCTGGATGTCGATTACGTTTCTCTCGCGCAGCAGACGCACGAAGGCATCCACCGGACCGTTACCAGCCACTTCGGCGAGCTCGATGTTTTTACCGTCGATACTCAAAACGGCTGACACCGAACAACCCGTCGTCGTGTTGTCGAGCGAACGGAAACTTTCAAGCCGATATCGGCCTGTTTGTTCCACATATTCCGCCCACAACATTTTCGTCAGATCGTCCGCCGTCACCTCGCGACCGAGACGGTCAATCAGCGGGCCAGCAATCGCCCCAAACTCCTTGAGCATTTCTTTGGGCAATCGTAAACCCTTTTCTTGCTCAAGAAGATAGCCAATACCACCCTTGCCCGATTGACCATTAACCCGAATTACTTCGGTATATGATCGGCCAATATCTTTGGGATCTATTGTTAGGTATGGCACCTCCCAAACAGTACCCAGAGCTTTCAGAGCTTTATCAATCGCATCTTGATGCGAACCTGAAAAAGCCGTAAATACCAGCTCGCCACTGTATGGCTGACGAGGTGGAACGGTCATACCGGTGCACCGTTCATACACCTCACGAATTGAATCCAAGCCAGAGAAGTCCAACTCAGGATCAATTCCTTGGGTGTACAAGTTAAGAGCAACCGTAATGATATCCAGATTGCCTGTTCGTTCACCGTTACCAAACAGTGTCCCCTCCACCCGATCAGCTCCGGCGAGCAAACCAAGTTCGGTCGCCGCCACACCAGTACCACGATCGTTGTGGGTATGAAGACTAATGATTGCGACATCGCGCCAACGCAGGTGTGTACAGAACCATTCAATCTGGTCTGCATACACATTAGGTGTCGCCGTCTCCACCGTTGCCGGCAAGTTCAAGATTATCTTATGTTCGGATGTTGGCTGCCACACGTCAATGACCGCTTCACAAACTTCCAAGGCGAATTCCACCTCGGTCGCCGAAAAGCTTTCTGGCGAATATTCAAGGACAACTTCCGTACCGACTAATCTGGCCGAGTGTTTTTTAACCCACTCAATACCCTGAACCGCCAGCGCCACGATTTCCGGTTTTGTCTTGCGGAAAACGATTCTCCGCTGGGCTGGCGAGGTCGAATTATACACGTGAATGATAACTCGCTTAGCTCCAACCAAAGATTCAACCGTTCGCACGATCAAATCTTCGCGGGCCTGAACCAGTACCTGAATCGTGACATCGTCAGGAATCCGTCCGTCTTCAATCAAGCGACGAACGAATGCAAACTCGGTCGGTGAGGCCGCCGGGAAACCAACTTCGATTTCCTTAAAGCCACACTTAACCAAAGTTTCAAAGAATTCCAACTTCTGTGCCACCGTCATTGGCACGACCAACGATTGGTTGCCGTCGCGCAGATCCACACTGCACCAAATTGGCGATGTGGTAATCTGATTGTTTGGCCAATCACGCGAAGCCATCTTCACGACCGGAAACGCTTGATACTTACCCTTCGGATCCATCTTCATCTCTGTACTCCTTGTTAAAGAACAAAACAGCTCTTCGTTGTGAAGAGCTGACTTGTATCTATCTATATTAGTTTCTTAGTTTAGGCACAAGTAAAATCTCCACCGTTTTTTCGGAGGCTAAGAAGGGCCAAGAGATTTTTACTGTGTCGAATCATAATAATAAGCTTATACCAATTTTTTACAAAGTCAACAACTTTGATAAGTCAGTTTTAAACTGTTCATTATTTTTAAACTTAATAGGTAAATAACCTATTGTTTCATGACCCAAAAGCGATTGATCAGTATCGTCAATAAAAATTATTTCGTTACTGTTCATACCAAGCCTCTTAAACAAAACATCGAAAATTTCGGGTTGTGGCTTTTGAAAACCAACCTCTGCCGAAATAACAATTTCATCAAATAAATCATGTAGACCTTCATCAATTAGTTTTTGTCTTAAAGCCACAGAATAGTTACTTAAAATTGCCACTTTATAACCACGAGTTTTTAAATCTTTAACTATTTCAATTAACTCCAAATTTAAAAACTTAGTTTGATCACGCTTTTCAATTATCTTGAAAACTTCTTGAACTTGTTCGTCGGTAGCGCCAAGCTTTCGGACAGTTAATTCAAAAACTTCTAATCTAGTTTTCTTACCAGTATTCCCCAGGTGGTTATAGTTAAAATATGAGTCTAA
>CAZLLX010000008.1:0-10841 GCA_964560805.1 uncultured Candidatus Saccharibacteria bacterium
CCTGAGGCCCCAGTTTTACTCGAGACTGAGCAAGAAATAGTTGTTTCAAAGATTGGACAAGCTAGGCAACAGGCAGGATTGAATCCAGATTTACGCGGACAGATTAATGAACTCGACTCAATCGAAACTGATTATTTGTCTGGTAAAATTACAGCAGAAGAGGTTGAGCAAAAAATTGCTAATGTTGTCTCTACTTTGGTTGGTCACTAAGACCTTAACCCTCTCAAAAAATCCTCATACGACATTTCCTTTTTGCCGGCGGGGAGGACTTTTTTGATAACTAATTGATTGTCTTTAAATTCGGCATCTTTTATAATTACTCGAATTTCTTCACTATCTTTTTTAACAATAAAATATGCCTGTGGCCAGGTTTTATAGGCTTGAATTTTAAGAAAATTTTCAAACGGATTACCATTGGTTAAATTTATCAAGCCGTCAGCTTTTTCGGTTTTTTTAGTAAAAGTAGCTTCGTTATGATTTTGCTCTTTAGCTTTAAGTTCGCTAGAAACAAACTTTGGTAAAATATCAATAAATAATTTTGCACCAATTTTTGCTGTAAACTTTTCTAACTCTTCAAATGAAACTGGCCAATTTGGCACTGTAACTTGTTCTTGAATAATCACGGGGCCGTGATCGACTTGTTCATCAATTTGCATAATTGAAACGCCAACTGGATTTTCATTATTCAAAATCTGTGCTTGAAGTGGAGAAGGGCCACGATATTTTGGTAACAATGAAGGGTGAATATTAAGAGTTTTGTGTTGTGGTAAATCAATAACTGCTTTAGGAATTATTTTTCCATATGAAGCCACTAGAAAAACTGTACTATCTTTGTAATCACTTTCGATTTGTTTAATAAAGTCAGCGTTAAGTTTGGCTGGTTCTAGGTGTGGAATTTTTTCAGTCTCAGCCCAAACCTTTACTGGTGTAGGTGTAAGTATCAATTTTCGGCCAGCCGGTTTGTCTGGGGTGGTAATTATCAGATTAGGTAACAGACCAAGTTGCTTTAATTCGTCTAAACAAAATACCGAAAAATCAGAGCTACCAAAAAAGACTAATTTGATTTTATTATCCATCTTATTATTTTTCGGGTGGGACATTTACTAAATCATCGGCTTTATCAATGAATAGGATGCCATTTAAATGATCAGTTTCATGCTGAAAAATTTGAGCAAGCAAACCACTGGCTCCGCGTGTAAACTTTTTACCATTTTCGTCATAAGCAGTAACAGTGGCTTTTTCTGAACGTTCAACTTTACCATAATAATAGCGGACCGAAAGACAACCTTCATCTAATCGTACTTTTTGGCGAGATAATTTAGTAATTTCAGGGTTTATGTAAACCTCGTCTTTAAAATCCTTTAAATCATCAGCGGTCAGATTTTCCTTACCCAAATTATAGGCTTGAACTTTTTTTGAGACAACAAAGATACGTAAGGGCACACCAATTTGAGGGGCGGCAATAGCCACGCCGTCGTCTTGAGTTTCCATGGCCGCAGACATATCAGCCAAAATTTTCTGAATTTTAGAAGTTTTAATTTCGGTTAGGGGAATATTCCGCGCCACTTGGCGTAAAACCGGATCACCTTTTTGAACAATGGGAATATTTTTTGGCATAATATGTTACTTATCAAAATAACATAAAATTCAACTTTTTTGAAGTACTATAGTAGACTGTCAGGGTCGATATTAATGATGTAGCCAAAAGGGAGATTCTTCAGTTTGTGAAGCAATTCTTGATTAACCCATTCATCACGTTTGATTTTGATTAATCCATGCATACTGTATTTTCCCTGAGTGCCGGGAATGAAGGCTGGGAAAATATCGGTTTCAAATGGGTCCATCATTTTTTGTAAACTTTCCATTCCAGCCAGAACG
Organism: uncultured Candidatus Saccharibacteria bacterium; assembly: GCA_964560805.1. GTDB lineage: Bacteria > Patescibacteriota > Minisyncoccia > Phycocordibacterales > GWA1-40-21 > CAIJXO01. The sequence continues at coordinate 1,879 of CAZLLX010000008.1, forward strand.
GTTTTCTTATCACCTGTTAAAGTAATTTTAATCGGAATAGAGAACGGCGGATGATTCAAGGATTCTCGGACCTTGATTTCTTCGCGATAAAAATCAGCCAGGTTTCCACTGCTAGCGTAACGGAAAATTGGTTGTTCAATATCCCGAGTTTGCACAATTAATTTTCGGCTAGTAAACGATCTAATTTTTAGAAGAATGTTCATTACTTTTTCGTTGATTCGAAAATCTGGAATTGAAAAGAACGAATCCATTGAAACCACGGCGGAATTGGCCACATTTTCTTTTAAATAAAGCAAAGCCATTTCGGTTCCAAGCAAAACACTGCCTGGCGCCGCATAAAACTTGGCCACCATCTCTAAAGCCTTTTTGTGAGTACTGGCGCTGTCCGAATCCAGTTTGAATATTTTTAAATTCGGAAAACGAGTTTTAAGTTCTTCTTCCACGCCTTCAATGCCAATACCAAAGGCGGACAAACGCCAACTTTGACAATTACGACATTTTTCTAGGGCACTGCGATGTTCACCACAACGATGACAAAGGAAAAAGTTTTCACTGGAGGCCTTGTGCAAAACGGTTGGTGCACCACAACTGTTACAAATTACCAAGGTGCCACAATCGGCACAAATAGTAGAAGGGAAAAGACCACGACGAGCAACAAAAACAAACATATTTTCGTCGTTCTCTTGATTTATTTTTACTAAATCAAGAAAATCATTGCTAAACATTTTAAATTTTGGCTCCCGATTTTCTTTTTCGACTCTCTCTGGCAAAACTTCTTTCATATTAATGATTTTACTTTCGCCAGTCGTAAGCGAACGAAATTTGAGTGGTGCCACTTCGAATAGTTCATTATTGTTGTGGCGGTAAACTGTTTCAGTGCGTAAAAGAAGATCACCAAAAATTACTTTTGCTTTAATTTTTTCCGCCAAGATTTCAGCAAAAACTCGCACATCAAGAAATGGTCGGATCTGGCTTTTTTAGGCACGAGCATTTTCTTTGTCCACAATAATGGTACCTATATCATGGCGAGCAATACCAAAAAATGAACCAGTGGCGATAATTAAAACCGGGTGATTTTCAGCACAAGCTTTGTTCCATAATTCAATTTGCTCTTTTTTACTTAAAAGACCATGCAAAACGATAGTATACTGCTCGATACTTTTAGATAGTTTCTCGTATGCCTTTTTAATATCTTGAATGGTGGGTAAACAAAAATATACCGAATATCCTCGGGCGAATTCTTCTCGAATTAGGCTTTTATATGTAGCAAAACGTTCCTCATCGTCAGACTGAATCACTAGTTTTTCATGAACACGATTATTTTCGGCAGTTTTTATATCAACAGTAATTTTATCCGCGCTTTCAATTATTGCTTTGGGAATTATTGAGTTTAAAACACTGCCGGCACTGGTGGCAAAATAATGAGCGGATTTTTCGACGGCCGAAATAAAGTTTGGAGTAAAAAGGGTAGTGGCTTTTACTTTTTCAATTTTTCTGGTTTCAAAAGGTGCATCCTTAATTTCGGCTTTCATATCAGCTACTTCATTGGCCGAAATCACAATGGCTGGTACAATCTTTTTGCGAATTGGAACTTTGATAATAGAACCAACCGCCACATCCGCGCCTGTAAAATAAGAAAGACTGTCTTTTTGAATACTTTTAGCAATCGGAAAAACCTTGAGTAGTTTCATTAATTAAATATTGGCATAAAATCAACGGTTTTTCAAGGCTAAGGAAAAGCCGTCGCGCAGGTGCACGACGGCTTTCTTCAACCAAGGACGGACGCCCTAGGTCGGTCGGGAGACTGGTTTTTTGACCAGAATTTGCTCTCCCTTGTGAAATACGATGGTCTCCGTCAAACCCGTTCGCCGGTGTCCGTAATCAGGAAATACATGGCCCTGGCCATTGATTTCTAGTAGCACAGGAAGTGCTACTTTTCCTGAGTTACCAACTTCAGTTTTTAGGGCAATTACTTGCCCCATTCCGTCTAGTTGGTCTGACACCTGAACAAGGTCATTGACTGTAGTTGGCAACAAGCCAGCCGTTGTCAGCTCGTGGTTGAATTGGCGCAAAGATATGCGCCGAGTGACTTCAATCAGTTGGAACTCGAAACCCTGCCTAGTGACCGTCTCCAGTTTGAATGGTTGGTCTACGACGACTGACTTGGGTTTCGAAGTCGGTGAAACCGACATCAATACCACGAAGCTTGGTTTCTGGTCGCCACTCCTAAGTAACGCCAGTAGACCGACGCCGCCCAGCAAAATTGTTGCCATGGACAAAACTAACACGAAATCAGCACTAAACATCTTCTACTCCTCAAAATAAGAACACCCAAGCCCTATTGCTTGATTAATTAAGATTATACATCAAATTTACTAATAGTCAATTTTTATTCTCGGCGGATTTTAATTTTAGCACCCAAAGAATTCAAGCGTTCGGCAATTTCTTCATAACCTCGGTTAATGCTGTAAACATTTCGCAACATTGATTTACCGTTAGCGGCAAGCATACCAATTAAAAGAATGGCCGCTGGGCGCAAAGCTGGTGGGCAAATCACCTCGGCTGGCTTCAATTTAGTAATACCATTAATATAAATTCGATGTGGATCAGCTAAATTTGTATCAGCACCAATCTTATCAATATCTTTGATATGAAAAGCTCTTTTTTCATACGGCCAATCGTGAATCAGGGTTTGCCCTTCGGCTTGCGTAGCGATAATCGCAAAGAAGGGAAGATTGTCCATATTCAAACCTGGATAAACGCTTGGATGAATTTTTTCTTCAAGGGCTGTTAACTTTGAAGGCATAATCTTTAAATCAACCAAATCTGTTTTACTATTTAAGGCTTTATAAATTTTTGATCGAGTGTATTTCAAACCCATTTTTTCTAATTTCAACATTTCTATTTCCAAGAAATCGATTGGGCAACGTTTAACAGTGATTGGTGAATTTGTTACCGCCGCAGTTGCAATAAAGAACATTGCATCAATTGGATCTTCAGATAAATAGTAAGTCACATTCTTATTAATACTTTCAACTCCGTGTATGGTAAGAGTGTTTGAACCAATTCCTTCAATCTTTACACCACATTGCTCTAAAAAGAAACAGACATCTTGCACCATATAATTGGCCGAAGCGAATTTGATTACTGATTTACCAGGAATTAAGGCGGCGGCAATAATAATATTTTCTGTCACAGTATCACCACTTTCATAAAGAGGGAAAGTGGCAGGTTTTAAATCACCAACATTAATTTCATAGGCATCGCTAGTGGTTTTAATATCCACCCCAAAATTTTCCAAAGCATAAAAATGCGGTGCAACTGTGCGGGCCCCAAGTTTACAACCACCACTTTGAGGTAAAGAGAATTTTTTAAAATAGTGAATTAATGAGCCGATCAACATAATCACACTGCGAGTTTTTTCAGCCGAGGCTTTGTTGAGTGACTTAAGATTTATTTTACTTGGCTGAATCTCTAAATCATTACCACTCCACTTAACAGAAACATTAATACTTTCCAACACTTCAATCATGCGATAAACCTCTTCAATTTTTGGTACATTTTTAATAGTGGTTTTACCTTGATTAAGTAGGGAAGCACAAATCACACCCATCGCTCCATTTTTTGAGGTTTTGGTGGTAACTGAACCAGATAATTTATGTCCGCCTTCAATTTCAAAATTAATTGCCCCGGTGCTGAGTGATAAAAGTTCACGATCCAGGGCCTTGCTGATTTTTTCAATCATATCAGTGGTTAGATTTTGTTCACCACTTTCGATTCGGGCGACGGCGCTTTGGGTGGTGCCTAATTTCTTAGCAAAGTCACTTTGGGTAATACCTCGGCGTTCTCGCAATTCTTTTATTAAATGACCAATGTTTGATAAGGTGTCAGACATAAATTTTATTTAAATTAATATGTTGATTAATATATCATATATGCTATACAACTGCCAATGTGGATAACTTTTAGCTTGGTGGCGAAATCAGATGAAAAGTGCTATATTAGCCACATGTCATTCTTCACCAAAAAACTGGGAATTGATTTGGGTACGGCTAATACCTTGGTGTTTGTGCCTGGCAAGGGTGTAGTACTATTTGAACCATCCGTGGTGGCTGTATCAGAACAAGATAATAAAATTTTGGCAGTGGGAATTGAAGCCAAGAAAATGCTTGGTAAAACTCCAGACAGCATTATTGCTTATCGGCCGATGAAAGATGGTGTGATTGCCGATTATCGTGTAACCGAAGCAATGTTGCGTTATTTTATTGATAAAGCTTTGGGTAAATGGAATCTATTTAAACCAGAAGTAATGGTGTCCGTGCCGGCGGGTGTGACTTCAACTGAGCGCCGAGCGGTGATCGAGGCCGCCATTAAAGCTGGCGCTAAAAATGCTTATGTGGTGAAAGAACCGATTTTGGCGGCGATTGGAGCAGGAATTCCAATTCAAGAACCGATGGGTCATATGATTGTGGATATTGGTGGAGGAACCACAGATGTGGCGGTGATTTCACTTGGTGGAATTGTGGCTTCAACTTCAGTAAAATGTGCGGGTAATAAAATTGATTATGCAATTGCCGATTATATTAAAAAAACTTTCAATCTAGCGATTGGAGATAAAACCGCGGAAGAGATAAAAATCAATGTTGGTTCAGCGGTGCCAATGGAAGAAGAATTAACTATGACGATCAAGGGTCGGGATTTTCTGTCTGGCTTGCCTCGCACCGCCGAAATAAAAACTAATGAAATTGTAAAAGCGATCAGTAAAGAATTGCGCGATATGATTAAGGCAATCAAAGATGTGTTGCAAGAAACACCTCCCGAATTAGCGGCAGACATTATTGATCATGGAATTATTATGACCGGGGGATCGTCTCAATTGCGAAATTTGGCGGAATTGGTATTTCGTCGAACGGGTGTTAAAGCGGCGGTAGCCAAAGATGCTATGTATTGTGTGGCCAAGGGAACTGGTATTGCGTTGGAACACTTGGACGTATACAAAAAATCTATTATTGTGAAGAGATAATTCAGCTTGACATTTCTAATCAAGTATGCTATACTTGATTAAATTTGTTCTTGAGCAATAACGCTCAGACATGTGGAGATTGATTATGAAGATTCTGGTTCGGTTTATGCTGATGGTGTTCGCGTCTTTGTTCGTTCAGTTGTCGGCCTCGGCCCAGACGACACAGTCGAACACGTGGTCGGCGAGTGCCGGCACGGTGATCATGAGCGAGTATTACGGTACCATCTTTGGTGGTACGTTTTACGAAGGACCGATGTCCTTCACGGACATCACCTTCAGCCGCGAGAACGTGCTCGGTACGTTCTCGATCACCCCAACGATCGGGCGCAAGCTTGATCGGGTCAACACCTTCAATATCGACGGAGGTGATGAAGAGATTCTCGCCGTATCGCAGACGGCCCACGCGGGACCGGTACTGCTTTACGGGTCAGTGTACCATGATGCCGTCACGGATCTGAACGAAATCAAGGGGGATTTCCTCGCGCAGACCTTGCGTGTCGATCTTCCTTTGGGTATTGTTCAGCCATACATCCAAGCCTTCCACTACTTCAAATACGACGGTGGATTGGATGATGATGGTTGGATCGGCTACGCTGGTCTGATTCGTGACCAAGAGTTGGCGGGGTTGAAGTTCAACTTCGACTACCGTCTTGGTATAAATGGTGGTGCACTTGGCGGAAAGACAGGAGTGGAATATCACCGTCTGACTGTCGGCTTGCCGATCAGTTTCGGGCAATGGACGGTGACCCCTGCGGTCGTCGGCCAGCTTGAGGCGTCTAGCCATGATCAAACCTGGGTGACGGAGGACAAACTCATGGCCACCGTATCAGTCCGCTACCGGTTCTGAGACTCTGTCTCGGCCCCGAACACAATGTGCCCTGGCACCTGTTGTGTTCGGGGCCTTTGTGTTTGTATTTTTTACACCTTGATTTTATCTACTTTTGTGGTAGTGTTTTAAGTGAACCTGAACAAGTAACAAACGAACGGAAAGGTGATACGATGAAAAGCAAACTAGCGGCGTTGTTGGGTCGCAAGGACGAGGAAAATCTCGTGAGCGGAGTGGCAATCAAAATAGAGCGGGTTGACGAGCCCCACGGCTACGCGGTCACGACGATTCGAAGTCTTAGCACAATGACTGGAGTAGAAACTCTCTACGTAGTGGTTGATCCTTTCTTTTATCAAGACAAAATAGTACAACTGCTCCAGTACGATGGCAGGAAAGTTTATGTTGTTGTTGGAAGCGATTATCATGAGGTGACTTTGTCGTGGCCTCAGTGAGCTGACGAACCACCCCGAACACAGAGCCCCGGCTCTCGTGGTCGGGGCCTTTGTGTTATATATTGGACAAATCCATAAAATGTTCTAATATCTTTTGAAGGAGAACATTTTATGATTGCTTTAAAAGAGTCGGAAGATAGTCCAAGGTTAAGAACCGTGAGGGGTGAGGTAGCAAACAAGACCCGTTACCAAAAGACAAGACCTCATGTTGCCAAAAACGTCCAAGGGTTCAAAGATGTTGTTGGTGAGCTTCGTGCTCCACGGAAGAAGATTACCCCGGTTTGTCGAAAAATCGAGCAAACTGATAGGTTGATGTCCCGCGAGGAGCTCATGGATCTTGTAGCTATGGTGAAGTAATGAGCTTGACTGTTCACCAGCGGCCACATTGGGTTCCATCCCCAACGAAAGCGTACCAACACTTCGTTGGGGTTTTTCGTTTGTTGACTATTTTTTTAAAGGAGGTAATCTTAAAAACAGACAATTTAACCCAAAGGAGTACACCATGAACGCGAGAGCGTTTGTTCGAGAAATCCTGATGTCTGGCTGCGAAAGTAATCCGCAGTACATGACAAACCGACTCAAGGCATTTGCAGAGCGCCTCCACGAAAAAGCAGAAATTGCCCCTGGTAGTTTGTATGCGGGGGATCTGGTTGCAGACATCACGAGTCAACACTGGTCGAATGAGTTGGTTGTCTCCTGGGCGGACACAATCAATCATCTGTCAGTCTCGATAGAGCTCGAGGCCGCAAAGCGTGAAATTATCACCCTCAGGCAAGAACTTGCGTCTTTAAAGGCCCGACAGTCTGGACGCATAGGGTGGGGACACGCGTAGTCCACCAACAACTGGGTTCAAGCCCCAGACGAAAGCGTACTGACGTTCTTCGTTGGGGCTTTTCGTGTATATACTCCTCAGATTACTTATCCACTTCCCAAAAGTTGTGGTTTTTTATTTTGTTCGGTAGGATGCCGGCGAAATGAAAAATAAAAAAATAAATTTTGGGACTTTTTTATTAATTTTAATATTACTGTTTGGTTTTTATAAAAACACTTTAGCCTTTGTAATGCCATATCTGGATATTAACTTTACTATTCAAACCGATCGCGGTGATGGATCATTTGAAATCAAGGTTGATAATTATGATCCTGATACGACAGAGCCATTTGAAACAAAAATAAAAAATGCAACTACCACAAATAAAATTGCCACCAGCAGTCTCAGTTTTTATGTATCTAGTGGATCAAAGGTTATTACAAAACTAAGGCCACTTCAAAATTTTAATTTTAAAGATGCAAATTGCACAAGTAATAACTCAGGAATTATTTTCAACTACAAAACTGATCAAATTGAAATTACCGCTGAGCCATACAGTAAGGTAAATTGCATTATTAATTACAGAAACGGGCGGGAACCGGTGTTAATTGTGCCGGGCGTTTTATCCAGTGTGTTGTCTAGAAACGATGATAATAAAACCGAACTTTGGCCGAATATTAAAAAGATAATCTTGAACTTGTTTGGTGATGATTTTTTAAACGAACTGGCTTTAAACGATATTGGTCAGCCGAATATGGATTATCCAATTGTGTTACCGACTGATATTTTAAGAAATATTGAGAATAAAGATTTTTTTCTTGGCTTGATTAATCAGTTAAAGTCTGATGGCTACATAGAGAATCAAGATTTATTTGTTTTTCCTTATGATTGGCGATTGGATATTAGACAGATGGTTGATAATTCCTACACCCCGCTTGTGCCAAGTTTGAAAGAAAAGATCGATAAAATAATTAGCGAAACTAAATCAGAAAAAATAAATATTGTTGCTCATAGTATGGGTGGTTTGTTAACCAAGTATTATTTATCTAAATATACATCTGAAGGTAAAGTTGACAAGTTTATTGATATTGCCACCCCACATTTGGGTTCACCTAATGCTTTTAAAACGCTATTCACCGGGGATGATTTGGGAATTAAATTTGGTTTTCTTGGCTTAAACCAAAACAAAATTAAAGAAATTTCTAGAAACATGCCGTCAATTTATCAGTTACTACCTAGCCAGAATTATTTTGATAATGATTTACCAGATTACAAATATTATGTTTATGATTTTAATGACTATGATAATAATCAAGAAGAGGGAAGACTTAATTTTGATCAGACCAAAGATTTTTTAAAAAATTTAAATAAAAATAGTCTGTTATTAGATCAAGCTGATAATTTGCATCAAACCCTGGATAATTTCGTTATTGATAGCGCAATAAAATCATATAATATCGTTGGCTGCGCCAAGCCAACCATCGGTAAATTTTTTATTTTTAATGACGAAAATGGAAAATATAAGATAGATTTGGATTATGTTTCTGGCGATGGTACCGTTCCTGAACGAAGTGCAAAGAGCTTTAAAACTGACCAAGTATTTACAGTGAATGATGTTCAGCACGCCATGATGCCAAGCAATGAGAGTATCAGAGTGTTGATTTCATCAATTTTGAAAAATAAAGTTCAAGATTTTGATTATGAAAAATATAATTATGTTTCAAATAACAATGATTTTTGTGAACTTGGTGACGGTGATATTTATATTGTGAACGGACCACTTAAGGTGCCAGATGATGAATACGAAAAATACCAACCTGATGTTTTTGAAAATAATTTGGCATTTTTTGC
>CAZLLX010000009.1:0-10731 GCA_964560805.1 uncultured Candidatus Saccharibacteria bacterium
GGGTTCCTGCCACTTCGTGGTCAACGGCTTTACCGATATCGTGTAATAAGGCACCGGCCTTGGCAACACTGACATTCGCACCCATTTCCTCAGCAATAATTCCGGCGATATGAGCCATTTCAATTGAGTGTTGAAGCACATTCTGACCATAACTGGTTCGGAAATGTAAGCGACCAAGAATAGCAATAATGCGTGGATCAAGATTAAAGACTCCACATTCATATGCCGCCGCTTCACCTTTTTCTTTCATTATTTTAGCAATACTTGCTTTGGCGTCCTCAACCACTTTTTCAATTTTAACTGGCTGAATTCGACCATCAATCAAAAGATTTTCCAAAGCCACTCGAGCCACTTGGCGTCGAACTGGATCAAATGATGAGATGGTAATAGCACCTGGGGTATCATCTACAATTACTTCAACACCAGTCGCACGTTCAAAGGCTTTGATGTTTTTTCCTTCTTTTCCGATGATTTTACCTTTCAATTCATCAGATGGGATATTCACGATTGTTGATAGGGCATCAGAAGCAACCGAGTTTCCAAGACGTTGAATAGCGGTTGAAAGAATACCTTTGGCTTTTTCTTCGTATTTTTCCTGACCAAAGATTTCCAGTTTTTTGATGCGAGCCAAAATATCTTCTTCATATTTATTTTCAACGGCTTTGATAACTTGGTCTTTAGCTTCTTCTTCAGATAGAGCGGCAATTTTTTGTAATTCGGCCAATTTATCTTGTTCCATTTTATCGACTCGCTCTTTGACCTCCTTGATTTCAGCTACTTTCTTTTTCAAAGACTCAACCTCTTTATCAATATCAATTTGACGTTGATCAAGGAGATCTTCTTTTTTAATCAAGCGGGCCTCTACCACTTTGGCCGCATCTTCTTTGGCTTTGGCCTCGGCCTTGATATCTTTCAAGGTTTCAACGGCCTTGTTTTCAGCTTCTAAAACAATCTTCTTGGCCTCTTCTTTGGCCTGAAGCATCATCCCTTTAATTTCTAGTTCCATCGAACCACGCTTGCCCAGGGAAATGATCAAGCGCAAAAAATAACCAAGAGCGATACCGACAAGGCCCGCCACTCCGGCTAGCAATAATACAATTTTTGTTGACATAAATTTGCGAAATTAGACTCGCTTTTTATGCCTTGAAAGTTAGTTAATTAATTTTTTCGAGATAGTACAGAAGACTGGCTTTTGGCCACAAATTAAGCAGTTTTGTTTCAAGTTAATAAAAAACAAAGTCATATTGAATTAAATTACGAACATTCTAACAATATAACAAAAACACTCGATTTGCAAGCTAAAATAATTAGTATTGACAATGATTACTTATTGATATATGATTATAATAGTTTTTGATATTCAAAAGGGGGAGTAGTCATGAAAAAAGTGATGGGGCCGAGACGAAGAATGCGCTTTATCTTCGTTCAGGCGGTTAACGGTGACAACAAGTTCGACTTTGTCGTCAGCCGTTGCTCACGAGCAAAGGTCAAGCGGGAGTTTCGAAAGAAACACGGATTACCGAGAAACGCCCGTTTGGTCTGTGAGGCTCGGTACGTAAGTGAGGAAGAAGCCAGTTTGTGGCTATTTCTCAACAAGAACGGTTTGATGTGTTACATCGAGGAAACCCTCGAATTCGTATCCAGAGTTGCCGTTCACCCGATTGCGATGATTAGATAACAAAAGGCCCGGCTGGATACCGGGCCTTAAGTCTTTCTATTTTTTACAAAACTTTATCGACAATACCGTATTTTTTAGCTTCATCGGCAGACATAAAGTAATCGCGATCAACATCCTTTTCAACTTTTGAGATTGATTGACCGGTGTTATCGGCGAGCATTTGATTTAACTTGGCACGAAGTTTTAAATAGAATTTGGCGGTAATCTCAATATCAGTTGTCTGACCTTGGGCTCCACCGTGTGGTTGGTGAATCATGACTTCTGAATTTGGTAAAACATATCGTTTACCTTTTGTTCCTGCTGAAAGAATAACTGCGGCCATGGAAGCGGCCATACCAACACAAACCGTGCTGATATCATTTTTCACATGCTTCATGGTATCAATAATCGCCAAACCCGCGGTGACTGATCCACCTGGTGAGTTAATATAAATTTTAATATCTTTTTTTGAATCTTCACTTTGTAAAAATAAAAGCTGAGCGATAACAATGTTCGCTGTATCGTCGTCAATCGGACCACCAAGGAAAATAATATTTTCTCTTAAAAGGCGCGAGTAAATATCATAAGCTCGTTCGCCGTTTTGTGATTTTTCTATAACTGTTGGAATCAAGTAACTCATAATATTTTTTAATTAAACTGGTAATGAATAAAGACTAACGCAAAAAAAATAATTATGCAACGCTTTTGATTTGACTATAAAATTATTTGGGAGTTTAATTATTAAGGATAAGTTTAAGGAGAACGAGATGAAAAATTCGCTGTTGAGTCGTGTCGTGCGAAACCAGCGACACCAGGTGGCAACGTCGCTGGTTCAGGTGGTGGTTTTCACGCTTACGCGTGGTTCAACCCTACCCAAGGTGTTCGATTCGTTTCATATCGATGGCAAGCAGATCGAAATCAGCATGCTGACTTTCCGGCGGGAATTGATCGAGCTCATCGTTGAAAACGATCTCGGCATATTGCCGGACAGTGATGTAGCTCGAGCTTTTTTCCTGAGCCATCATCAAGGCGGCATCATGGTGACAAGTTTCGGGCGATTAGGAGAACACTCCTTTCATATGGAGGAATTTCCGCTCGCTGATCATCCGATGATCTGGTCTCCTGATCACGGACACCATATCGTCGTTCCTAAGTTTGTACCTCCAGCTCCTCCGAGTTGATTCGACCTTTGCGTCGACATCGTCGCCAGGCACCGCAGTCATGCGGATCCGCCTTGGCGACGTTCTGTTTATGGTTGACTTAAATTTTTAAAAAGCTATTCTGTTTCATATGAGGTTACACAGATTTTATATTAGTCAAAAAGTGGGGGGTCAAACAGAAATCTCCCTTCCCGAGGCCGACTTGGCACATCAACTTGGCAATGTTTTTCGGTTAAAGGCGGGTGACCAAGTAATTATTTTTGATGGAACTGGTTTTGAATATGTTTCACAAATCGTAACAGTCTCTCGCGAATCGGTAACGCTGTCAATCTTGGAAGCTGTGAATAAGTTGTCCGAGGAGTATGTACCAAAAATTTCTTTGTACCTCGCTTTAATTAAAAAAGGAAACTTTGAATTGGCTGTTGAGAAATGTACTGAAATCGGCGTCACCGAAATTCACCCGGTTGTTTCTGAACGAAGTGAAAAGAAAGATATTAATTTTGAAAGATTAGGAAAGATAGTAAAAGAGGCGAGCGAGCAGTGTGGGCGAGTGACGTTACCGGAAGTGTTTCACGTCACTGATTTAGAAATTGCCGTTTCGCAAGCGGTGAAGGATGGCAGGGAGTGTTTCGTGTTTCACACGGGATTAAACCTTAAGATTGAACAAGTGACTGGTGTTATTAAGAACAAACAAGTCGCGGTTTTTGTTGGGCCAGAAGGTGGTTGGACTGATAAGGAAGTTGAACTATTTAAGAAATATAATTGTGTGTTTCACACTTTAGGTGTTAACACTTTGCGGGCCGAAACCGCGGCAATTGTGGCGGTTTCGAAATTTGTAATTTAAGTGGCTCTAGAAACTCTTCAAATTTTTAGGTCCTCGGATATTTTGGACTGTAAAAATATTTTAATTTTGGCCAGCGAGGACCCGTCTCCGTAAGTTTCAAATTAGAGAGATGGGTGAGCGACAAAATTAAAATAATTTTGAAAGGACAAAACCAGACCATAAAAATTTGAAGGTTTCTGTCGCCATTATTTTACTTTTGTGACTCCAGCCAAGCGAAAACTTTTTCGTTGATCAACATCATTTCAACATAGGCCTTTGTTCGATCTTCGGTGGCACCTGGATACGCTTTCATCAAAGCCTCAACTTCTTTTTTAACTTGCTCTTGATCAGCTTCCAATTTTTCTTCAATAGCAATTCTTGAAACAATTAATTGAACCTTGGCACGTTTCTCGGCATCTGGTGTCCACTCTTTTACTAAATCATCTTTTGATTTTTTAAGATGTTTTAAATAATCATCCATCTTTAAACCAGCTCGTGCTAAATCATCTTGAAACTGTGCTTCCATTTTTCTAATTTCACTATCAACCAAAAGTTTTGGTAATTCAATCTTGCTATCCTCAATTAATTTTTCGATTATTGCCAATCGCTTTTTGTCGCGGTTTTTAAATTCTTTTTCTTTTTTAATTCCGTCTTTAATTTTTTCTTTGAAATCTGCAACATCTTTAAACGCCCCAAGTTTTTTTACAAACTCATCGTTTAATTCTGGTAGTGGTAAATTGTCGTGCGAATGCTCTTCGCCCTCCTTATGCTCGTGATTTCTTAGCGCATAATTTTTTCTGATCTCATCAACGGTTTCATCAAGTTCTTTGTCAGTGGCTTCAGTTGGTTCATCAGCTTTTTTCATTTCTGTTTTTGCAATCTTTTTGTAATCGGCTAATTTAATTTCTGGCATCACCGGGCCAACAATTTTAAATTCAACAGGATTACCAACTGCAATTTTATTTAATTGAACATTTGGCATGGTGATGAAATTAATTTTTGCTTCAACAATGATATCCGCAAAACTTTCATTAATCGCCATCTCCGCCATTTCATTGTAAACAAAAAGATCGCCGACATGTTTGATCAGTATATTTTCTGGAACGTGGCCTGGTCTGAAACCTGGCAACACTAAATCTTTTTGAATTTTGGCAATGGCTTTGGTTCGATAACTTTCAATATCTTCAGCTTTGATTTCTGAGATAATTTCAATCTCACTTTTATCAAGTTTTTTAACTTCTAAAACCTTAAATTTAATTTTGTTTTTCATAGTAATTGAGTCTAGCGAAAATATATAAAAATAGCAAACCATTTGCGTTGTGGCTCGCTAAGTAGTATCTCTTTCCGGGTGCGCATATTTTTCTGCTGAAAAATTGCTCTCTCTCGGCTACCCGCCTGCGAAGCCCCTCCAAGAGACACTCCTTAGCGAGCTTAAAAGCTAGTTTACTAATCCGTCTGGATTTATTTTATTTAAATCGTCTGTGATATCAGTAATTTCAGTTGATGTGCTTAAATCTGTAATATTAATTACTGTTGAGGTGGCGTTTCTTTTTTGAGTTTCAATCTTTTCAATTCTATTACTAAAGAAATACCAAGCCCCAATAACTAAAAGAATAATTATTATGGCTACTCCGATCATACCACCGATGGAATTTTCTTTTTTAGTTTCCATTCGTCTGTTGATTGATATTTTTTACAGTTTCTTGTAACAAAGCGTAAGATTCTTTGATTAAAATTCGAACTTGTTCGATACTTTCCTTATTTTGCGCGGTCTCAAAGTCTTCTTCTGATAGGGTTACTAATGACTGAAGGATTACCTTGCTTTCATTAATCTTGATTTGAGCTGAATTTAGGGAAGTTTTAGCATCTACTAAAAGATAAGCTTCTGATTCCAATAATTTGATTCTTTGGTCTAGTCTTGAGGCAATATTATCAAAAAGAGGCACAATTTTGAATTCTTTGTTTAAAATCTGGTTTTTTAGGGTAATTTCGGTACTGGTTGAGGTTGTGGATAAGTTAGTTAAAACGCTTGAAGTGGCCTCAATTGTGGTAGTAGAAACCTGGGCATTGGCAAAGTAAACCGGGCATAAAACGGCTAAGAATAAGGCCAAAACTCCAAAATTACGGATTAATTTAGTCATTAGTATATTATACACTAAAAGTGAGCATAACACAAAAGCCCGTTTTTAAATTTTTGTTGTCGCCAGACCTCCAAAAATTTAAAAACGGGCTTTTGTGTTAGGTGACTATTTCTTCCCAAACTTGGTTTCGTAGATTTTTATGCTCTTTTCTACAGCTTTTAGGGCTTCTTTTCGGTCTTTAATACCCTTAATCTCAACTGAATGTTCTACGCCGTCCTTCTTTAATTGCTTATAAGTTTTAAAGAAATGAACTATTTCCTTTAGTTTGTGCTCGTTTACATCTTTAAGATCCTTTACACTATCCCAACGTCGGTCGTTTTTTGGTACGCCCACAACTTTGAAGTCAGATTCACCATCATCAATCATCTCAATAACTGCTACTGGTCGAACTTCAACAAGAATACCAGGGGCAATTGGATAGGTGGTTAAGACAACGACATCCAAAGCGTCACCATCATCCCACAAGGTTTGTGGAACAAAGCCGTAATCAAAAGGGTAGGGTGAGGCGGTATAATTTGCTCGATCAAGCGAAATCAAACCGGTTTTTTTATCAATTTCGTACTTATTATTAGAGCCCGCTGGAATTTCAATGATTACATTAACTAAATCTGGAGTCTTTTCACCGCGAGAAACTTCATGCCAAAGGTTCATATTGTTTTAATTAGATTAATTTAATAAATTATTTAGCTTCTTCTACTTCATCAGTCATTTCTTCGTCAATTGCTGGAGCATCAGTGGCCTTAATATCAATTTTCCAGCCAGTTAATTTAGCAGCAAGACGTACGTTTTGACCGCCCTTACCGATTGCTAATGATTGCTGATCATTGCTTACTTCTACTACCGCTTTTTTCTCGGCCTCATCCATCTCAATATTCAAGATTTTGGCAGGAGAAAGAGCGTCTTCGATAAAGCGTTTTTGATCTTCAGACCATTCAATAATATCAATCTTTTCACCACCAAGTTCGCTCATAACAGTTGCCACTCGGACACCACGCTGACCAACCATTGAACCGACCGGATCAATGTGTGCGTCATTTGAGAAGACCGCTACTTTTGAACGAGAACCAGCTTCGCGGGCAATCGCTTTGATTACTACTACACCACTAGCGATTTCTGGAGCTTCGGTTTTAAACAATTCCTCCAAGAATTTTGGATGAGAACGAGAAAGTTTCAAGAAAATACCCTTTGGAGTTTCCTCTACTCGGTACAAATAGGCGCGAATTCGTTCACCTTGCTTATATCGCTCGCCTGGAATTTGCTCTTCATAAGGTAAAATAGCAGTCGCTCGGCCCATATCAATAAAGATATTACCTCGTTCCATTCTTTGAACGCTACCGGTAACAATTTCACCTTCTTTTTTACCGTATTCTCCAAGGACAGAAACTTTTTCAGCTTCACGAAGCTTCTGGATAATCACTTGTTTAGCGGTTTGGGCAGCAATTCGGCTGAAATCTTCTTTAGCTTCAAGTGGAAAGACAATTTCGTCACCAGCATTTACTCCGCGCTTAATTTTCTTGGCATCTTCTAATAGAATGTGATGTTCTGGGTTAAAATAAACTATTTCTTCGCCTTCTGGGGTGTTCGCTTCGGCGGCTTCAATGGCACCTTCTTCATCTGGCATAACCACTTTATCCTTTTCCACCACCACCTTTACTTGTTCAAATTCAGTTTTTCCCGAGTTAAGATCAAAACGCGCTCGGATAATTTGTCCACGTTTACCATATTCTTTCTTATAGGCGGTCGCCATAGACATTTCAATTGCCTCAAGCATCTTGGCTCGTGGCACTCCGCGTTCTTGTTCTAGTTGTTCTAGAACGGCATTCAATACTTTTAAGTCAACCATATTCTTTTTGTTATTTTGATAAAAAATTAAGTCCGCTTTTTGGGCGAACTGCGAATCTACCCCTGTATTATAGCAAATCTGTGGTTGCTGTCAAGTTTGCATATGATATAATTATTTAAGCAGAAATTAATTTTTCTTATTAATTTTTTATTAGTTATTTATAAACTCTATATTTATTATGAAATCATTATCAAACAAAATTGTCTTCGGTTTAATTGCTTCGTGTCTAGTTATCTTCGGGGCGGTGTCATTTGTTCAGGCCGAGAATTTACCAAAACTTACTGAAGTTGGCTGTTTTGATGATGGTCTTTATTCATTCCAAAGCGTTAATGTGGCTGTTGGTCCAAAAAATCAGGTTTATTTACCTGGTGGGGAAATAGAGTTTTCTGGTGAAATAACTAATTCTAATAAATATCCAGTTGTTGACGGATATCTTTTTGTTCGAATTAGTAAAGAAAACGCTGACTATACGAATGATGGTTTTAATATTGTAGACGAAATACTGCCATTATCTGGTTTAAATATTGCCGCCGCCAAAGCCGTTCCGGTCAAGTTTGTTTGGAAGATTCCAGCTGGTTTGGGGGCTGGTAATTATCGAGCCGACTATTTCTTTTCAGTCGGTAAAAAATTTAACCTTGGAGGTCTGCCGTTTACAAATGAAATTACGGCTGGCTTTAGCCAATTCAAAATTGATGGCCAACAAAAAACAATGTTTTTCCTTGACCGTGACATGACTAAATTAAACGGTCTTAAATACAATCATATCGGAAATATTCCAGAAATTGCATTCGGTAAAAATGTTGATATTATTCAGCCGATAAAAAATCTAACTAATAAAAATATTGAGGTTGAAGTCGAATATTCTTTGTATTATTGGGACTCACTTAATAGTAGTGATTTAATTTCTTCTAAGAAAGATAAGATTTCAGTGCCCGCCTCAAATTCTGTTAATCTAAACTATAAAATAGAAAAAGCTGAGAAATCTGTTTATTTATTAAAGATAAAAACTTCATATTTAGGAGCAACTTCGACGGTTAATGTTCGTTTTTCAACTCTCGATGCTACAAGCACACGATTAAATTATCCGGCCATAACAGCCTTCCCGATTGAAAAAGATCAAGAATTCAAGATTTTCTCCTGCTTCCATAATGTATCCGGAAACACACCAGCTGTTCAGGTTGCCTTAAGTTTAGAAGACGAATCTGGCCGAAATATTTTTGCTGATACTTTCACCGGCGACTTGTCTGTTGGTATGAAGGCGGTTGCTTCGGCTGTCAGTTTTAATAAAGACTATAGTTTTGTACGATTGGTTGCAAAAATTAGTGATAAAGATGGTAAAATTTTAGATCAATACTCGGTCGATTATGACTGTAACAATTTAAATTCTGATGCTTGTATTGCTCTAATTAATCAAGAGGCAAAGAATAAATTAATTAATACGATTGTAGTTGCACTTATTTTAACTGTACTTTTGGCTTTAGTTGCACTAGTTTCAAGACGCAATCCTCGGTTAAAGAAGACCTTTTATACCTTGGCCGTAATTATGGGATTAATTGCTATTATCTTGGTTGTTTGGACATATGTTTTACGAGCTGAAATGTCTTCGGCTCAACCATATACTCAGGATCCAGCAAATTATCGTTCAAATACTTCTTCTGACACCTTTAGCTACGGTTGGTCATGGGACATTCCAGTTCAAAGTCGCTTGGCTGGATCGGCCGTTGCATCTCGTCAGGTTCAGGGCCAACTTTACGGCACGACAACTTTGCAAATAGGACAAAAAATTAAAATCGATACTAATTCTGTCTGTACTTTTAATCATACCGGAGGAGCTTGGGACACACCTTATTGTGGTCAAACTTCAACCCAGAATGATTATTATAATACCGGAGACAATGAATCAAAGCTAAAAATTCTTGATCCTGGGCACACGACTTCACTTACTGTGGGTAACGGTTCAGTCTTAAGTTGTACTTTGATTAAAAGTGACGATATAAGCCCTTATTTGACTGGTGGAGCGAAAGATTACTATTCATATGAATGTACTGCTTTGGCTGCTGGATCAACAGCTATTACTGCTGCAGTACCCGCTATTTCAACTAGTTTTAAGGCTTGTAACGAAGTCAGTTCGGCGGCTGGAAGCGTAAAAGTTACCGGCAATAACAGTACAAATACTGATCCGGCCTGCCAAAAAAATGGTAACAATACAAACGACACGTACATAAATCGACAGGGGCCTTTGGGTGGTTATGGTTTAGCTAATACTTCTGTGAATTTTTCGGCCTATTCAATGAGTTGGAATGTAAATGTAGTAGCACCTAGCGCTGATAACTTATCTGTCAGTTGTGATGTTAATCCAAAATCAGCCGCGGTTGGTGAAAGTGTTACTTGGAGCACAAGTGTAACTGGTGGTACTGGTGCGACAAGTTATTCTTGGATTGGTGACGAGGGTTTGTCTGGCAGTAATTCGAGTGTGACTAAAACTTACTCTTCGGTTGGAACAAAACACGCGACAAGCACAGTAACAAGGGGCGCGCAGACTCTTTCAGTTAATTGTCCGGGTACAGTGACTTATAATAATGATGGCGGAACAAATAATGATAGTAATAGCAGTAATAATAGTAATAATGGTGTCGTAATAAATCCATCTGCCGATAACTATATTGGTGTTTGTAGTTCTTCTATTCCCAAACGATGTATATCAGGTGATTTTGAAGATCTTGAGGATACAACTACTCAATATCGTTGGTCTTGTCTGGGTTCAAATAATAATGTAACAACAGACGATGATTTGAGTTGCTATGCTTCAAAAGATATTATTGACGATCCTAGTGTTGAATATGCCTGTGAACTCAAAATGGTTAATGCGCCAACCAATAATCAAATTCAAATTAACAAGGAAACACAGTAGCAGGTGACTGGGGTATTACCAGACTCAACATGGCAGCGAGCGTGGTCAGTTAATGGTGTAACAAAGTTAACAAATTAGAGTAATCAAATAGAATTAACCTTTACAACCGTAGGGAAAAAAAAAGTTGAAATTCGATCCTTCTATACCCTTGATTCTTCAATGCATATGGTTTGTGAAAACTTTAAGTCTAAAGTAA